>VGRA01000294.1 GCA_016875515.1 Deltaproteobacteria bacterium
TCAGGACGCTCAGAACCTCCCCGCGCCGGAGCGGGGTGGAGGGGAGCTCGAGCAACTGCTTGCACAGCGCCACCACCCGGTTGTGCTCGCCGAGCGGCACGCGCCACAGCACCCGGCTCAGGCCGTGCGCCTCGTCGAACACCTCCCGGAGCACGGGCAACAGGGTGTCCCGCAAGGACGTCGGCACCACCACGCCGATCTCGTGAAACCGCAGCGGCTCCTTTTCCTTGTTCTCACGGACCCAGGTCCAGATCTGTGCAGCCGCGGACTCGGCTCCACGCCGCTGGTTCGCCACGTCCAGCCGCACGAGGTCCGGCGCTGCAGTGCGCGCAACCTTCGGCGCGCCTCCCTCCACCTTTGCCCCAATCCCAAGCCAACGCGCCACGCCCACCTCGCGCAGCTGCCCATGCCGGTGCCAGACGTGTCCCTCGGGCGCCTCCACCGCGCTTCGCACGAACACCTGGACTGGACCGCTCCAGCCGGACACCGCCTCCAGCAGGTCCAGCCCGGGAACCGCCACGTCGAACACGAACAGGGGACGAGGCGCGGAGGCCTCCTCCTCCGACGGGCCCTTCACCGAGGCCGACGCCTCCTTCCACAGGAGCCCCATCCACCGGCTGTCCTTGGACCCTTTCAGCAACTGGGCCTGTCCCTCGGGCCAGTGCGCCGAGGACTGCTGCAGGGAGCGGGCGATCCGGTTCGAGAGGACGTACCGCCGCAAGTCCCACCGCTCGTCGCGCGACGTGCCCTCGCGCTCGAGGAAGTCCCGGACCGGGACGAACTCTGCCCGGTCCACCAGGTCGCTCCCGATCAGCCGGTGCACCGCACCGAACCAGGCAGAGGGCTCTCTCCCCATCTGGGCAAGGAACGCAGAGGGCGAGTTCACCCAGCGGACGTTGAGGACAGCGCCGTTCAGGGCAGCGAGCTCCCCGTTCAGCCACTCCCCCATGGCCCGGTGTGGGACCAGCACGTCCACCGGCGCGAGCCGGCTCCCTGCCACCGTGCGGTAGGCAGACAGCGCGTCCGAGAGCCTCCGCGCGAGCCCTTGCAAGTCGCCGCTGAAGGTGACGAGCGGGACATTTGCACGCCGTGCTGCGACGCCAGCCATGTGGAACTCCTCGAGCACGGGGCCCAAAGTTCAGCAACCAAGCGGCTGCAAGCTACCCCGCGTCATGGGCAACTGCGGAGAAGATCTCGCCAGAGCGCGCCCTCAACTGTGGTCCCGGACGGCATGGGCCAGCTGCTCGATCAGCTCCAGCGCCCTTCCCGCGGCAGCGGCCTGGGGAGACCTTGACTTCACCAGCCCCCGGACCCCTGCGCTCACCCCGCGCTCGTCCGGCCGGAGATCCGCCGGGACCGGCAACCCCGAGAACACGGCAAGCTCCGCCGCAGCGGATTGCAACGGCGCCAGCAGCGGGAGCACCTCGCGCGCTGCCGCCTCCAGCCGCGCCAGCGCCTGCGCCTCCTGCTGCCTCTGCTCACGGGCCACTGACAGCGACGTGATGCCACCGTCCTTGACCGGCTCCTCGCTCACCCAGGTGTGGAGGGGGCCCGTCGCCACCAACTGCTCTGCCAGGTCGTAGAGATCATCTGCCCAGAAGGGAGAGGGACGGACCTGCTGGCCGCTCACGGCCCGGCACGACAGCACCGTCCGCCGCCAGCGGAGCGGCACCGCCTCCCGCCCGTAGACCGCCCCGAGCAGCGCCCCCACGATGGCGCCGTTGGTGTCCGCATCCCCGCCCTGGGACACCGTGCGGACCACCCCCTCCTCGAACGAAGGCGCGTGCAGGAGCTGGTGGAACGCATTGCGCAGCGCAATCAGCACCCACCCCTGGTTCGTCTGGAAGTCCTTCACCGGCGCCACATCGTCCTCGAGGAAGATGGCCTTCACTGCCGTCTCGAACACCGGATCGCGCCGAACCCAGGTTGCCACCCGGTCATAAAGCGCCCGCGGAGAAAGCCCCTCGCGCACCGCCAGCGCAATGGCCGCCGCGTAGATGACCGTGGCCTCCACGCAGACGGGGCTCTCGTGCGTGAGCACCACGTCCTTGACCACCTCGGAGCAGACCGCCTCCGGATCATTCCGCCACAGGTGGACCGCCAGCGGCGACACCCGCATGGCCGAGCCGTTGGCCTCGCTGGCACCCGTGTCCTCCCCGGCAAGGCCGCGCCGGGTGGTGGTGCCCACGTCGAAGGGATCCGATCCGAGCCACGCGAGGTACGCCTCCTTCGCCGCCGCATCGTCGAATCCGCCGCGCGCGACGATGCTCCGCGCGAGCATCAGCGCCATCTCCGAGTCATCCGTCGGCTGCCCGGCGATCAACTGGAAGGGGCCACCGTCGGCCAGCTCCCGGACCCCGCCCGGGAAGCGCTGGAAGATTCGGATCCGGGGCTCGAACTCCACCTGCGCCCCGAGCGCATCCCCCACCACCTGTCCCAGCAATGCCCCCTGCGCGCGCGCGAGCACGTCCGCATCCCGGACGCGGCGATCCCTTCGGGGGGCGGTATGCGGGAACTGCGTGGAGAGTGGGTCCACCGTGAGCGGTGCCGGCCTCCTCCGCTTCGCGTGGCGGGACGCGAGCTTTGCCGCCACCTCTGGATGCCCACCGAAGACATTGCCCGGTCCGGGTTCGTCCCGCCCGTACCGCACCGGTACTCCCCGTGCGTCCATCAACTCTCCGCGCACGGCGCGTAGGAGCGCATGGCCGGCGGCCACGTCGTAGGCAGCCGGTCCACTAAGCGAGACAGCCGCATCCGCCTCCCCCACCGCCACGAGCGCCAGCCGCCACGCAATGCTCGGCCGCGCGAGGATCCGCCCCGGCCGGGCCAGCCCCAGCCCGTAGGCGAGGTGCTCACCCGTTGCCGCCCCGGCGTAGAAAGCCACCACGGAGTCCGGCCCCAGCTTCTCCGGAAGCCGCTCCCGCAGGACGGGAAGCCCGTTGCGCGTCAGCAACTCCCCCTCTGCCCAGGTGATCAGGTCCCCGCGGTCATCCGGCGCCGTGGGGGCGTACACCACGCCCAGGACGGGCAGGGCGTCGTCCACGAGCCCAATGGACACGGCCGAGCCCCGGTGGCCGTCATTGAACGCCGAGGTCCCGTCGTGTGGGTCCACGTACCAGGTGCGCCGGGCATCCCGGGGCCCCTGCGTCCCGGTCTCCTCCCCCACGAAGGCGTCACCGGGGAAGGCAGCGCGCAGCGCCTCCCGGATGACCACCTCCACCTCCGCATCCACCGCGGCGTGTGAACGGCCGTTGGAGCGCGGCCCGCCCTCGCGGTGGAACTCCTCCCGGAGGGCGGCGCCCGCCTTCAGCGCCACCTGGGTTGCCAGCTCGAGTTCCTGCTTCAAGTCGTACCCCTGCATGCGTTCCCTCCTCCGGTGATCGTGCGCCGCGAGGGTGTAACGCCGCGGCCTGGCCTGTCAGGCCGGTCATCTGACCGGGGAGACACTTCCGCGGCCCGTCGTCACAGTCCGTGGAGATGAATGCACTCCGGCGGCAGCGGCAGGCGTTGGCGGTGGTCCGGTCCTCCGGCGGAGTGCGTCTGTCCCACCTCCGGGACGAGCACCTGCTCATGGACGGGGAAGTGCTTGCGGGCGAGCCGCTGCAGCTTCTCCTTCACCAGGTGCCGCACACGGCTCAGGAACTGCCGGGACTTCGCGTCCGTCACCTTTCCGGGACCCTGCTGGACGAGCCGCTTGAGGACCCGCGTCCTGCTCGTGGTCACCCACGGCTGGTGCGCGCAGCGGACGAGCACCTTCGCCAGCTCAGCGGTGGAGTCCGAGTAGATCCACCCGTCCGCATCCCCCTCCACGCGCGCCCGGGCCAGCGCCGCCAGCCACACGAGCGGAAGTGGCGCGAGCTGCAAGGGCACGGCCCCCACGCGCGCGGTGCCTGCCTCGAGATCCAGCGTCAACTCCGGGGCGGAGAGCCCATCCACGGCGCGCTGGCCGAGCACGGACACCATCTCCCACGGTGCCTCGGTCAGCGATGGCAGCAGCCGCCGCAGCCGGGGCGCCGCCACGGGGAGCACCTCCAGCGTGAGGGACTGCGCAGTGTGCCGGCTCCCCTCCCGCGTCTGGACGACCTGGACCGCCTGGCCCGGGAAGTAGAAGCCGGTCATCCCCTCACCCCCGCGGACGTTGACGTCCACGTCGAGCAACTCGTCGCGCTGGCGGCCCAGGAAGTTGAAGCAGGTGGCCAGCTCCAGCCCCTGCCGGCGGTGGCGCCCGGGGAAGGCAGCGAAGCGGACCGGCTCCCGGTGACGGGTGAACTCCTGCGCCATGCGCCAGCAACGCGCACCGGCGTCGCCCTCCGCGACCTCGAGCTCGACACGGAAGGGGAGCCGCACTCCCACCACAGCCCGCATCTGATCCAGCGCCGCACCGGGCTGGAGCAACTCCTCCCGCAGGTGCTGCTCCGCTCGGGGCCCGAGCACGACGCAGTGGACCTGGGCCACCCGCTCGCCGCGCACGGCAGCGAGCACCCAGAGCAATTGCGCCACGGGGGCCGGGTTGCGCCCCACCACCGCCAACACGCGCACGGACCTTTCCATCACCCGGATCCCCCTTCACCGCAACACACGGAGCGCTGACATGACCCTGCCCACGAC
>VGRA01000295.1 GCA_016875515.1 Deltaproteobacteria bacterium
GAACTTGCCGTTTGGATGCCCTATGCGCCGTTTAGATGTCCTATGCGCCCGCCTGCGAGCTCAGCACCCTCGCGCAAGAGGGCGTGAAGGTGAACGTCGCCATCATCAACAACGGCTACCTGGGCATGGTGCGCCAGTGGCAGCAGTTCTTCTACGACGGGCGCTTCTCGGCCACGCCGATGCGCAGCCCGGACTTCGTGAAGCTCGCGGAGGCGCACGGGCTCAAGGGCATCCGCGTCACGCGCCGCGAAGACGTGGAAGCGGCGGTTCGCGAGGCGCAAGCGCACCCCGAGACCGTGGTCGTCGAGTTCCGCGTCGAGCAGGAGGACTCGGTCTACCCGATGGTGCCCGCCGGCGCCGCGCTGAACGAGATGCTCCGCCGCCCAAGCGCGATCGTCGAGACCGGTGAGTGTCCGCAAAGTTGTCGCGTGAGTTGATCAGGCTGCGAGCTTCGTTGCGGGTACGGCTGGGTTTGGGTTGAGGAGGACGGGTCCGGTGGGAGTCCAGTCTCGCGGGGTGCCTGTCCAGCGCTCGGGCCGACGCCGGCGGGCCCGCTCGTAGACGGCGCGGCGGTGCTCAAGGACGTGCTGGTCGCGGCCCGCGTGCCTGTCGTCCGGCGTGACGAAGTTGATGCCGGAGTGCAGGTGCTGGGTGTTGTACCAGCGGACGAAGCGGTCCACCCAGGTGGTGGCCTCCTCGAGGCCAGCGAAGGGGCGGTCCGGGTAGGCGGGGCAGTACTTCAGCGTGCGGAAGAGCGCCTCGGAGAAGGGGTTGTCGTCGGACACCCGCGGGCGGCTGAAGGACGGGACGACGCCCAACCGCTGCAGCGTGGCGAGCATCGTGGAGCCCTTCATGGGCCCGCCGTTGTCGGAGTGGAGGGTGAGGCCAGCGGGCCGTCCAGCGGCCTCCCAGGCCCGCCGGAAGAGGGCGGCGGCGCGTCCTGCCGACTCCTCCTGGGCCACCTCCCAGCCCTTGATGCGGCGGCTGTACACGTCCACGAAGAGGTACAGGTACAGGAAGGTGCCGCGGACGGGCCCTCGCAGGTAGGTGATGTCCCACGTCCACCACCAGCACCGGCCGGGGGCGTGGCGTGCGCGGGCGGGCCCGCCCGCGGTGGGCCAGCATCTGGTGCTTGCGCAGCAGCCGGTACACCGTCGCCTCGCTCGCGACGTAGACGCCGCTGTCCGCCAGCAGGGGCACCATCTGCTTGGGGGACAGGTTCCGGTACTCCTCGCTGTTGGCCAACTCCAACACCCGCTGGCGCTCGGCCGCGGAGAGCGAGTTGCTCGGCGCGGTACGGGGGCCTGCCCGGCGGTCCTCCTCCGCCCCTGGCGTACGCCAGCGCTGCACCGTGCGGGGGCTGATGCCCAGCTGCGCGCAGAGGGACTCCAGCCGGGCGCCCTGGGACAGCCCGGTGTCGATGGCGGTGAGCATCACTTCTCGCGCCCTTCGTCCGTGCCGTCGTCCCCGTCGTTCCACCCCGGGTCCTGGAGTTTTTTTGGAACACCAGCAGCGCCGCGGCCTCGGCCAGGGACTTCTCCTTGCGCCGCAGTTCCTTCTCCAACTCCTTCACCCGCTTGTTGGCCACCTTCAGCTTGCGCCTCTCCACTGCCGTGGCCGGCCCCGCGGGGGCCGCCTCCGCGCTGTCCAGCGCTCCGGCGGCCGCGGCACGCCACGCACGCAACTGCTCCTCGTGCAGCCCCTCCCGCCGCAGCAACTCCCCGAGCGCCGTCCCCGACAGCCCCTCGGCCTCCGCCACGACGCGAAGTCTCTCTGCCCCCGTCCACTTCTTCGGGGATTCGGCGGGGGGCTTGGACTCGCTCGGTGCGTTCATCGCCCCGACGCTGCCTGCCTCCCGCAACCGCCTCGACAATGTCGGCTGCGACACGCCCACCTGCTTCGCCAACGTGTGTGCGCTCGCCCCCGACGGGCCAACCATCTTCCTCACCATCTGCGCCTTGAAGGCGTCCGTATACGGCACTTCTCCGCTCAGCTTTCACGCCCCCTCGGTGGTCCTCCCGACCGTCAGGTCGAGGCGACAACTGCGCTGACACAGGGGGGGGTGCTGACCGAGGAGGACTTCATGGCGCGGATCTGCGCGATGGTGCCGCCGCCGCGCTTCCATCCTTGTGCCGGGCGGGGCTGTCTCCTAAAAGACCCCGGCCCGCCATGCTGGATCTCCGCTCCGTCTCCCAGAACTTCGACGCCGTCCTCGCCCGCCTCCGTACCCGGGGCAGCCTGGACCTCGGCCCCTTCCAGGCCCTCTTCGGAGAGCGGCGCGAGCTGTACGTCTCGCTCGAGGCCCTTCAGAAGAAGCGCAACGACGCCAACGAGCAGATGAAGCGCCTGGCCAGGGAGGACCCGGCCGCCCTGGACGGGCTGCGCGGCGAGCTCCGGCAGGTGTCCGGGGACATCAAGGACAAGGAGGCCCGGCTCAAGGCGGTGGAGGCCGAGCTGGAGCAGATCCTCCTGATGACCCCCAACGTCCCGCACGCCTCCGTCCCGGTGGGCAGCTCCGAGGCAGACAACCGCGTGGAGCGCACCTGGGGCGAGAAGCCCGTGTTCCTCTTCCAGCCGAAGCAGCACTTCGAGCTGGGGGACCGGCTGGGGCTGATGGACTTCGAGCGCGCCGCCAAGGTGTCCGGCAGCCGCTTCGTCTTCCTCAAGGGGGCGCTCGCGCGGCTGGAGCGCGCGCTGGTCTCCTTCATGTTGGATGCGCATGCACAGAAGGGCTACGTGGAGATGCTGCCCCCGTACCTGGTCAACCGCACCTCCATGACCGGCACCGGGCAGCTCCCCAAGTTCGAGGAGGACGCGTTCAAGACGCAGACGGACCCCGAGTGGTTCCTCATCCCCACCGCCGAGGTCCCGGTCACCAGCTACCACGCGGACGAGATCCTGGACGGCGCCTCCCTGCCGCTGAAGTACTGTGCCTTCTCTCCCTGCTTCCGCGCCGAGGCGGGGGCCGCAGGCCGGGACACCCGCGGGATGATCCGCCAGCACCAGTTTCACAAGGTGGAGCTGGTGCAGTTCGTCCACCCGGAGGGCAGCCTCGCCGCGCTCGAGCAGCTCACGGACGACGCCGCAGACATCCTGCGCCGGCTGAGGCTGCACCACCGCGTCATCACGCTGTGCACCGCGGACATGGGCTTCAGCAGCCAGATCACCCACGACATCGAGGTGTGGCTCCCCGGCCAGGGCGCCTACCGGGAGATCAGCTCCTGCTCCAACTTCGGGGACTTCCAGTCCCGCCGCGCCAAGGTGCGCTTCCGCCCCGCTCCGGGGGAGAAGCCGCAGCTGGTCCACACCCTCAACGGCTCCGGCCTGGCCGTGGGACGGACGCTCATTGCGCTGCTGGAGAACTACCAGCGCGAGGACGGCACCGTGGCAGTCCCGGAGGCGCTTCGGCCCTACATGGGCGGGCAGGCAGAAATCCGTCCGGCTTGAGAATTTCGGCGAACGCCAGTTGCATTGGCGAACGGTTCAGGTAAAAGGCGCGCCCTCTGCACCGGCTCAACCCGGGTCAGGGACCGCCCGGTTGGAATGCTGGAGGAGTGGCCGAGCGGCTGAAGGCAGCGGTCTTGAAAACCGCAGACCGGGAAACCGGTCCGTAGGTTCGAATCCTATCTCCTCCGTTGTGGCAGTCCGTTCTTTGAAAGGTTCCTGTTGGAGAGATGGCCGAGAGGCTGAAGGCGCTGGTTTGCTAAACCAGTATAGGGCCTAAAGCCCTATCGAGGGTTCGAATCCCTCTCTCTCCGCCACCCGTTGCAAGCGTCGAGACACACGCTCCCTTAGCTCAGCTGGATAGAGCGTCGGACTACGAATCCGAAGGCCGGAGGTTCGAATCCTCCAGGGAGCGCCAGTTTCGTCACTGGACCGCATGCAGGCAGACCCTCAGGACAGCGCGTGGATGGACCGCGCACTGGAGCTCGCCCGCGCGGCGGCGGACCTCGGCGAGGTTCCCGTGGGAGCCGTGGCGGTGAAGGACGGACGCATCGTCGGAGAGGGGTTCAACCGACGGGAAACGGACAAGGATCCGCTCGCCCACGCAGAGGTGCTCGCCCTGCGCGCCGCAGCCCGCACGCTGGACGCCTGGCGGCTCACCGGGGTCACCCTGTACGTCACCCTGGAGCCCTGCGCCATGTGCGCCGGCGCCCTGGTCCAGTCCCGGCTCAGCCGGCTGGTCTACGGAGCGGTGGACCCGAAGGCGGGCGCGGTCGGCACCTTGTACGACATTGCCCGGGACAGCCGGCACAACCACCGCGTGGAGGTTGTGTCCGGCATACGGGCCGAGGAGTGCGCGGCACTTCTCAAGACGTTTTTCCGGGCGCTCCGGCGCCCCGCGGCACAGACAACTGAATAGTCCTGGGTTACGGCTGGAGAGCTGGCCGAGTGGTCGAAGGCACCTGACTCGAAATCAGGCATACCGGCAACGGTATCGTAGGTTCGAATCCTACGCTCTCCGCATCCCCAGGCTCCCGCAACACCTCTTGCGGAGAGATGGCCGAGTGGCTGAAGGCGCACGCCTGGAAAGCGTGTGTACCTGAAAGGGTACCGTGGGTTCGAATCCCACTCTCTCCGTGGACTCATG
>VGRA01000296.1 GCA_016875515.1 Deltaproteobacteria bacterium
GCGCGGCAGCTGGCCGTGTGGGCGCGCAACTCGGCGGGCGCGCTGGACATCTCCGCGGGGCCGGTGCTGCCGGTGGGCGTGGCGCGCGAGGCGTGCGCGGCAGCAGAGGGGGCGCGCTGGGCGCGCGAGGCGCTCCGGCGGATCCGGACCGAGAAGACCGAGTTTCCCGAGGACGTGCTGCAGTTCTCGGCGGTGGCGGAAGAGGCAGCGCGGCTGGCCGAGGCCCGGCTGCAGGACGCGGAGATTCGGCTGAAGGGCCAGACGCCCGCTGCGCGCGGCTGCCGGGATGACGCCGTGGGCGAGCGGCTCCGGGCGGGGCGGGCAGACCGCTTGGCTGCGCTTTCGGAGTTGGCGGCGGCGCGGCACCCGCTGGCAGGCCTGGCGGCCCGGTTCGCGCAGCTGAGGGATCCCGAGCCCGCCGTCCGCGTGGCGGCGCAGGCCTACTGAACGGGCATTCACTCCAGGGCGGAGGCGGTGTAGAGCAGCACCCCCATGGCCACGCGTTCCTACGTGCTGCAGCGTCCCCACGCCGCGCCGCGCTTCCGCATTGACTATGCCCGGGAGCTCAACCCCGAGCAGCTGGCGGCGGTGGAGGCGCCGCCCGGGCCGTGCCTGGTGATCGCCGGGGCGGGGACGGGCAAGACGCGGACGCTCATCTACCGGCTGGCGCGCACGCTGGAGCTGGGCACGCCGCTGGAGGCCATGCTGCTGCTGACGTTCACCAACAAGGCGGCGCGGGAGATGGTGCGGCGGGTGGAGGGGCTGACGCAGGGACTGGCGGATCCCCGCAAGCTGCTCGGGGGGACGTTCCACCACGTCGCCCACGCGGTGCTGCGGACGCACGGGGCTGCGCTGGGGCTCTCCCCGGGGTTCGCGCTTCTGGACCGCGAGGATGCGCGGACGGTCATGGGCGAGGCCCTCTCGGACGTGACGGGCGGGCGGCCGAAGAAGCGGCTGCCCCGGCCGGAGTTGATCGTGGAGCTCGCGTCGCTCTCGGCCAATACCAGCCGGTCCCTGGAGGAGATCCTTGCCGAGCGGCGTCCCGCGTTCCTGCCCTCCGCCGAGCTGCTCGCGCGGGCCGCGGCGTGCTTCACCGAGCGCAAGCGGCGGATGAACCTGGTGGACTTCGACGATCTGCTCGTCTTCCTCAGGCAGCTGCTGCTCGAGCAGCCGGCGATCCGCAACGCGCTGCGGGAGCGGTTCCGCGCCGTCTTCGTGGACGAGTTCCAGGACACCAACCGGCTGCAGGGGGAGCTGGTGGACCTGCTCGCCGGGGAGGGCGGCAACGTCACGGCGGTGGGGGATGACGCGCAGTGCATCTACGGCTTCCGGGGGGCGCACTTCGCCAACATCCGCGCTTTCCCGGCGCGCCACCCGGGCTGCCGGACCTTCACCCTGGTCCGCAACTACCGCTCCACCCCGGAGGTGCTCGCGCTCGCCAACGCCTCGCTCTCCTTCAACCGGGACCAGTTCGAGCGCGCGCTGGTCCCCGCCCGTCCCTCCGGGGCCCGGCCCGTGGTGGTGGCCACGGCGCACGGAGACGAACAGGCCTCCTTCGTGGCGCAGCGGGTGTTGGAGCTGAGGGATGAGGGTGTCCCGCTCGGGGAGATGGCGGTGCTGTACCGCGCGCACGGCCACGCGCTGGAGCTGCAGCTGGAGCTGGCGCGGCGGGGGATCCCGTACCAGGTGCGCGCCGGCGTCCGCTTCTTCGAGCAGGCCCACATCAAGGACGTGGTGTGTCACCTGCGCCTGCTGCAGAACCCCGCGGACGAACTCTCCTTCAAGCGCTGCGTGCGGCTGTGGCCGGGTGTGGGCGGGGCAGCAGCCCACGACTTGTGGACACGGCTCTCTGCGCACGCCGATCCGCTCCAGGCCTTCCTGGCGGGGGACTGGAAGCAGGGCTTCGCCAGGCGGGCGCTCGCCGGGGCCGAGCAGTGCCGCGCGCTTTTCGCCGCGCTGGACGCGGCGGGCAGGACGGTGCCGGGAGAGCTGGTGGCCCGGGTGCTGGACGGCGGCTACCGCGCCCAGCTGGAGGAGCGCTTCGCGGCGGCGGAGCGGCGCGAGGAGGACCTCGCCCACCTGTCCGAGTATGCCGCGCGCTACCCGGACGTGGGGGCCTTCCTGTCCGAGCTGTCGTTGCTGGGCGAGCTGCACGGCGAGGACGTGGTGGACGGCGAGCCACCGGACGAGCTGCTCGTCCTGGCCACCGTGCACCAGGCCAAGGGACTGGAGTGGCGGGCGGTCTTCGTCATTGGCGCGGTGGACGGGCAGTTCCCGCTGGCCCACGCGTCGCGGACGGCAGACGAAGAGGAGGAGGAGCGCCGGCTCTTCTACGTGGCGCTCACCCGGGCGAGGGACGAGCTGTACGTCTGCTACCCGCTCACCTCCGCCTCGGGGGAGCGTGGCCGTTCCCTGCGGCAGGCCAGCCGCTTCATCACCGAGCTCCCGGACGGGGAGCCTGCCCCGTTCGACCGCTGGATCCTCGACGCCCGGTCATAACGGTATTTCCTCCTGCCCCGCGGCGGGGCAAACTCGGGTGCTCACCATGGCCGAGCGGTCGCGCATCATCGGGATCGACCTGGGCACCACCAACACGGTGGTGGCCCATGTGCGCAACCGCATCCCCAAGGTGGTGCCCTCCGAGCGCGGCAACCTGGTGATCCCGTCCATGGTGGCGCTCGCCAGCTCGGGGGACCTCCTCGTGGGGGGGCCGGCACGGGACCAGGCGGTCACCAACCCGCGCAACACCGTGTCCGGCGCCAAGCGGCTGATTGGCCGGCCGTTCGAGTCGCTCGCGGTGCAGGAACTCAAGTCGGCCTTACCGTACGAGATCGTCCCGGGGCCGGACGGGGCGGCGGCGGTGAAGCTGGGAGAGCGGGTGCTCACGCTCCCGGAGGTGTCCAGCCACGTGCTCGCCCACGCGAAGAAGGTCTCCGAGCTCTCCCTGGGCGGGCTCGTCACCGAGGCCGTCATCACCGTCCCGGCCTGGTACAACGACAACCAGAGAAGCGCCGTGAAGGAGGCGGGGCGGCTCGCCGGGCTGGAGGTGAAGCGGATCCTCAACGAGCCCACGGCGGCGGCCCTGGCCTACGGCTTCAACCGCAAGCTCCGCAAGAAGGTGCTCGTCTACGATCTGGGCGGCGGTACGTTCGACGTCTCGGTGCTTCAGCTGGACAACAACGTCTTCGAGGTGCTCGCCACGGGCGGTGACACCTTCCTCGGGGGGGTGGACTTCGACCGGCGCGTGGCGGAGCACGTGGTGCGCGTGTTCGAGCAGTTGGAAGGAATGGGCCTCTCCACCAGCCCCGTGGCGCGGCAGCGGATCCAGTTCGCCGCCGAGTCCGCGAAGATGGACCTCTCCGTCATACCCAACGTGATGCTGGAGCTGCCGTTCATCACGGAGCGGCGCGGCAAGCCGGTGGACCTGCGCGTTCCGCTGACGCGGGACCAGCTCAACGCGCTGACGCAGGACCTGGTGGACCGGACCTTCGCCATCGTGGACGGGGTGCTCGCGCAGAAGGGCATCCGCCGGCAGGAGATTGACGAGGTGCTGCTGGTGGGCGGCCAGAGCCGGATGCCCCTGGTGCAGCAGGCCATTACCGCGCACTTCGGCAAGCCGCCGCGGAAGGGTGTCCACCCGGACGAGTGCGTGGCGCTCGGGGCGGCGCTCTTCGCGGACTCGCTTGGCGCGCTGGACGCGGTGACGCTGCTGGACGCGCTGTTCATGCCCATTGGCTACGCGCAGCCCAGCGGTGCTTTCAAGGCGGTGCTGGAGCGCAACCTGCCCATCCCCGGGGCGCGCAGCTTCCGGCTCCCGCCGCCCCGGGAGTCCGACCCCGCGGAGATCTCGCTGGAGCTCTTCCAGGGAGACGCGCAGCGCGCCGGGGACAACGAGTTCCTCGGCAGGCTGGTGCTGCCGGCGTCCGCTGCCGGCCAGAAGGTGGAGTTGCGCGTGGACGCCGAGGGGCTGCTCACCGTCACCGTGGGCGAAGGCGCGAACGCGCGCGCACACCAGCTGTCCACCCGGGACACGCCGGAGGCCGTCCGCCGCACGTTGGCAGACCGGGACGCGCGAAAGGCGGGAGAGCCCCGCGTTGCGCCGGCGCCGGAGCCAGGGCTGCTCTCCAGCCTGAAGAAGATGTTCGGCCGCGGGTAGGCGCGGCGGGAGGTTCACGTGGGGATAGGCAAGTCACTGAAGGGCCAGGCGCTCAAGGCTTCCCAACGGGCGCTGGAGCGGCTGCTCTCGGACGAGAAGCGCGCCACGCAGATTGCGGCGGCGGTGGGGCAGGTGCATCAGGGCCGGGAACTCGTGGTGAAGGCCGGCGAGGATCTCCTCCGGACGCTGGACGTGGCGCCGAAGGAGGACTTCAAGGTGGTGGGGCGCCGGCTCTCCGCCCTCAAGCGCCGGATCCGGGAACTGGACCGGAAGCTGGAATCGCTCAAGCAGGCACGTTCTTCTTGACGCGCGGCTCCGGCTTTGGCACATAGCCCGCCGTTTCACGCGCAGCAGGGCGCATAGCTCAGCGGTAGAGCACTGCCTTCACACGGCAGGGGTCCAAGGTTCGAATCCTTGTGCGCCCATCAAGGGG
>VGRA01000297.1 GCA_016875515.1 Deltaproteobacteria bacterium
CCGGGGACTCGGTGGAGGCGGACGAGCCGGACTGGCTCTCCTGCGGCGAGGAGCCCTCCTTGACCGCTTTCGGGGACGACCCGTCCTGCAGCGCCGAGGCGGAGGCGCTGGACTCACCGGATGCACCGTCCTGGACCGCCTCGCCGCCCGTGGGTGACGGTTGTTGCGTCCCGCCTCACTTCGCCCCGCTGCCCATCCCGCGGGCCATGTCCACCAGGGCCTCCACCGCGCCCACCACGGGGGCGAACGGCTGGCCGTCCCCGTAGTGCGTGATCTTCACCTCGCCGATCTTCTGCCCCACCGCTGAGGCCAGCGCGGGCAGCTGCTTGGCGGTGAGGACGCGGGCCTCCGCCTCCGCGGACCGGACCGCCGCCTCGGCGCGGCGCAGCTCCACCTCCGCCTGGGCGAGCCCCTGCTCGCGGTCCACCCCGGACTGGAGCTTGCGGAGCGCGGCGGTGGCCTCGGCCTCCGCGTGCGCGGCGGCGGCCTTGGCCCGGATGGCGGCCAGGCGCACCTGCTGCACGGCCAGCTCCGCCTCCGCCTCCAGCCGCGCCCGCTCCTGCGACGCAACCCGTTCCGCCGACTCGGCCTCGGCCTCCTGGCGGGCGCGCGCAATGGCGTCGAGCCGCGCCGCGGTGCGCGCGTCTGCCTCCTGCCGCTCCAGCTCCATCCGCTCGGCTGCCAGCGCGGCGGCAGCCCGGAGTCGTGCGCGCTCCACCGCCTGGTTGGAGGTGGCCTGCGCCTCGCCCAAAGCGCGGTGGTCCTCCGCCTTGCGCGTGGCCACGTCCCGCTCGGTGGCCAGCTGGGACAGCGCCGCCCGCTGGTCCAGCTCCGCGCGGTAGGGGGCCTGCATGGCCTTGAAGACGCGCTCGGACTGCACGCGCACCTGCTCGATCTCGATGGCGTCGATCACCACGCCCCAGCCCGCCGCCGTCTTGTCGTTGGGGCTCCCGGTGCCGCCCACCACCGGGGCGAGGTCCGCGAGCAGTTGCTCCGCCAGCGCGCTCTTGCGCTTCTGCAGCACCTCCTCCACGGACAGCGTGGCCATGATGCGCCGCGTGGCCCCCACCAGCAGCGCCCCGAGCGTCTGGTCCAGCTTCTCCTGCGCACGCTCGGGGTAGCTGAAGTTCAGCACCCGGAAGGCGAGCAGCGGGTCCGCAATGCGGTACACCGCCATGGCTTCCACCTCCAAGCCCACCTTCTCCGTGGTGACCTGGTCCGCGGTGAAGCGAATCTTCTGGAGCGACGTGGGCACCAGCGCCACGGACTCCCACGGCCACTTGAAGCAGCTGGCCCCCTGGCCGGAGCGGGAGGTCACCTTCCCGCGGCGGACGTGGACCAGGTACTCGGACGGCATGGCCGTCACCAGGCCCCAGCGCTTGACCTTCTCCGGATCTTCCACCGGCCGCCCCTGCCGCCACCCCTCCACCTCGTGCTTGCGCTCGGACGACGGAACGATCTTGCTGCCCATGTGGGTGCGCCTCCTGTTTCGGGTTGCGGGGAGGGCACTGCGTCCGGCATGCCCACGGGCAAGTGCCCGGATTGACGTGGGCGTGCCGGGCGGGTGTCCCATTGTGGGGCAGCGGGATGGCGCAGGCGCCCCGGGAGGGTGCACTTGCCTCCGCCCGGAGGGCGCGGAACGCTCTGCAGGCCCGGCGCCTCGTCCAGGGCCTTTCCAGGGGGGGAATCCAAGGTCATGTCGCTCCGGTATCTGCTCGTCGCAGGCGCGGTGGCGCTTCGGGGGGGAGGGGCCTGCAGTGGCAGCGTGACGGGCGTGGAGCGGCCGGACGCAGGCGCCGTGGCGGACGGCGGTGGCGACGGGGACGGCGGGGGACGGGGCCCGGGGTGCCCGGGTGGGTGCGCGGGCGGCACCACGCGCTTAGACGGGGCGTGCGTGGCCGAGGACTGCGAGGACCGCGCGTGCGCAGCGGAAGCGGTGTGCGTGCAGGGGAGGTGCACGGACATCCAGTGCGTGGGGGTCACCTGCCCGGCGGGTTCACCTGCGCCTGCAAGTCAGGCTTTGCCGGGGACGGTGTCAGCTGCACGGACGTGGACGAGTGCGCGTCCAACCACGGCGGCTGCGCAGCCACCGCGGACTGCATCAATGTCCCGGGCAGCTACACGTGCCGGTGCCGGGAGGGGTTCACCGGGAGCGGCTTCGCGTGCGCGGACGTGGACGAGTGCACCGCGGGAAACGGCGGGTGCGATCCCAACGCCGACTGCGGAAACCAGTTCGGCGCCCCGCACACCTGCACCTGCCAAGCCGGGTTCTCCGGGGACGGACAGCGCTGCGTTCCGGCGCTCACCAATCTGGACGCCTGCGGCGCGCTGTTGGCACCCGCGTTCGATTCCACCACCTACCAGTACGCCGCCTCGGTGCCCTACCTGGTGGACCAGTGCGTGGTCTCCGCGTCCGCCTCCGGCGGGGGCCTGACCACGCTGCAGGTGGGGGGCCAGCCTTCCGGGGCGCTGGTGGACCTGGCGGTGGGCGCCAACGCCTTGGGGGTGCGTGCCGTGGCGCCCGTCTCCGGTGCGTTCACCCCGTGCGGCCTGCAGCTCTCCCGCGCGGTGGAGCTCCAGCGGGAGGTGTTCGCCGTGCCGCCGCCGTCCGAGCCCACCGCGGCGGTGGGCGAGACGGTGGCCCAGGGCGCGGACCTGCTGTCCCTGGGAAGCCCGTCCTCGGGAAACGGGGTGGTTCACCTCTTCCGGCGGGTCAACGGGGTGTTCGTGCGGGAGCGCCGGCTGGCCGGGACGGCCGTGGGGGACCGCTTCGGCGAGGCGCTCGCGTACTCGGGCGGCAAGCTGTTCGTGGGGGCACCCGGGCGGAAGGTGATCACCGGGACGGGGGACGTGGTGCCGGGCGCGGGCGTGGTGTTCGTCTACGAGCGGGACGCGGCCGGCGCGTGGCAGGTCTCTGCCACGCTCAACTCGGACATGCCCCAGGTGAACCAGCAGGCGTGGCCCGACCACGGGTTCGGCAGCAGGCTGTCCGCGGCGTCCAACACCCTGTCCGTGGGGGCCCCCGACGCCTACTCCGGCAACGGCACCGCCTACGTCTTCAGCACCTGGGGCGGCCAGCGGTACCTGAACTCCGCCGACTCTCCGGGAGGGCCGTCCTACGGGGCCGCGTTCGCCCACGATCCGCTCACGCGGAAGTTCGTGGTGGGCAACCGCGGCGGCAAGGTCTACAGCCACGAACTCCGGCAGAACGCCCCGCCGAGCCAACTGCTGACCGACGCGCAGCTGCCGGGCGCCCCGTATGACGGCTTCGGCCGGGCGGTGGTCACGGTGGGCAAGTGGCTGCTCGTGGGGGCGGAGCGGGATTCGGCCCTCTCGGGTGCGGGCGGCGCCTTCCTGTGCGAACGGGTGGGCGGGCAGTGGCAGCCCACGCAGGAGCTGGGCACGTCGAACCCCGCGCTCGGGCTGGCGTTCCCCCGCACCCACCGCTTTGGCGCGGCGGTGGCGCTGGCGGGCAACCGGGCGGTGGTGGCGGACCCGTTGGCAGACGGGGACTCCGGGGCGCTGTACGCCTACGAACTGGACGCGGCGGGCACCTGGTCCCTGCAGCGCCGCGTGCAGCCCCTCCTCGCGGCGCAGGTGGGCGGCCCGGTGCGCCTGGGCGAGCGCTTCAGCCTGGTGCCGGGACGGCTGCTCGTGGGCGTGCCCACGCTGCCGGCCTCGGTGAGCGGAGGGGGACCCTCGGTGGGCGCGGGCGCACAGCGCGGTCTGCCCGCCGTAGCTGCCGTCGTCCGAGGAGAGGTGCACGCCGTAGAAGTCCAGGCCCAGCCCGGAGAGGAAGCCGGAGATGAGCTCGCACGGGGCGGTTCCGCCCTTGCCCACGGTGCAGGTGACGCGCAGCCAGGGGGTGCGGGACTTGATGAAGTCCCGGGTGCGCTGGATGAACGCGCGGGAGGTCCACGCTGCCGAGCATCTGGGGGGAGATGCCCTGGGTGCGCGGCGTGGTGGGGGCCAGGGTGATGCCCTGCAGCAGCTCGAACAGGAAGACGCGGACGACCTTGCCGCCGCCGGCGGAGATCCCGTCCAGGACATGGTCCACGCAGGCGGGATCGAACTGCGTGGTCAGCCCCGCGCCGAAGTGGGGCCCGAACCAGGCCTCGTTGAAGCCCACCACGAACGCGGGCATGACCATGGGGGGAGGCTGCCTGCGCCCGGGGAGCCGGCGTCCACCCCGGGGCTTCGGCCGACCGCGCCGGGCTCCACGGGGAGCGCGCCGCACGCGGACAGAGGGAGAGCAGCAAGGCAACCCGGAGGCGGCGCGAGCTGGGGGCTGAATTCGGGGTCATGGTCAGACCTCTCGAGGTTCTCGCCCGGGGACGCGAGGAGCTGCGGCGCGGCGCGTCAAAGGAAAGCGTGGCCAAGGCAGGCGGTGCGGGTCTATGAGCCGCGACTCGTTCGAGGAGTCACGTCATGGCCACGTCGTTCACGCCGATGTCGAAGAGGGTCCGCGCCGAGGACGCGCTCGAGTACCACTCGGGCGGACGGCCCGGGAAGATCGAGGTCATCCCCACCAAGCCCACCGCGACGGCGAGGGATCTCGCGCTCGCCTACTCCCCCGGCG
>VGRA01000298.1 GCA_016875515.1 Deltaproteobacteria bacterium
ATTCCGGATGGCCGCGCTGGAGCAGGTGGGCGAGGACGCGCGCGTGACGCTGCGGCCGGCGGTTCCCTTTGCAGCCCGGGGAGAAGGCCGCTAAGGGCCCTCCCGCAAGTGTTCACCGGACTCATCGAAGACATTGGCACCGTCGAGCGGGTGGGCCCCTCCGGGGGCATGACGGACGTGTGGGTGGCGTCACGCCTGGGCCACGCAGAGCCCTACGTGCTGGGCGAGTCCATTGCCGTGGACGGGGCGTGCCTCACCGTCGTGGAGTACCGCCCGGACGCCTTCCGCGTGCAGGCCGCCCCGGAGACGCTCCGGCGCACCACGCTGGGGACGCTGCGGGCGGGGGCCTGCGTCAACCTGGAGCGGGCCATGAAGCTGTCGGACCGGCTGGGCGGGCACCTGGTGGCGGGCCACGTGGACGCGGTGGCGCGCGTGCTGGAGACGGGCACCGAGGGGGGCTCGTGGACGGCGGCGTTCGAGCTGCCCGCGCCGCTGGCCCCCTACTTCATCGAGAAGGGCTCGGTGGCGGTGGACGGCATCAGCCTGACGGTCAACGCCGTGGAGGCAAGCTGCTTTCGCGTGCAACTCATCCCGGAAACGCAGGCGCGCACCGTGCTCGCGTCCAAGCGGGCCGGGGCCGCGGTCAACCTGGAGGCGGACCTGGTGGGCAAGTACGTGGCCCGCATGGCGGGGCTGGGGCTGCTCCGGCCCTCTCCCTCCTCCCTCACCGAGGCCGCGCTGCTGGCGGCCGGCTTCAGCCGCGGCCACCGGGACTGACATGGACAGCATCCAACTGGTCGAGCAGGCGCTCGCGGACATCCGCAAGGGCAAGATGGTCATCCTCACGGACGACGAGGACCGCGAGAACGAGGGGGACCTCGTCATGGCGGCCCAGCACGTCACCCCGGAGGCCATCAACTTCATGGCCACGCATGCGCGCGGCCTCATCTGCCTCACCCTCACCGAGCAGCGCATTGCCCAGCTGGGGCTGCCGCTGATGGTGACGGACAACACCTCCCCGTACCAGACCGCCTTCACCGTCAGCATCGAGGCGGCCAGCGGCGTCACCACCGGCATATCCGCCGCGGACCGCGCGCGCACCATCCAGGTGGCGGTGGCGAAGGGGACAAAGCCCGCGGACCTGTCCCGCCCCGGCCACGTCTTCCCCCTGCGCGCGCGGGACGGCGGGGTGCTGGTGCGCACCGGTCAGACGGAGGGCTCGGTGGACCTGGCGCGCCTGGCGGGCCTCAACCCCTCCGGCGTCATCTGCGAGGTGATGAACCTTGACGGCACCATGGCGCGCCGCCCGGAACTGCAGCGCTTTGCCCGCAAGCACAAGCTGGCGCTGCTGTCCGTGGCGGACATCATCCGCTACCGGCTGACGCGCGAGGCGCTGGTGCAGCGCATCTCCGAGCGGACGCTGGAGCGCCTCGGGCAGGGCAGCTGGCGGGCCATCAGCTTCGGCAGCCAGGTGGACAGCGCGGTGCACGTGGCGCTGGTGAAGGGGGACGTCTCCGGCAAGGCCCCGGTCCTCACGCGCGTCCACCGCGGCTGCCTCGCCGGGGACCTGCTCGGAAGCACCAGGTGCGACTGCGGGGCGCAGTACCAGGAGGCCCTGCAGCGCATCCACGCGGAGGGGCGCGGGGTGCTCGTGTACCTGCAGAAGGAGCTCCCGGCGAAGGCGAGGCTGGGCTGCACCCACGTCTCCAACGAGGAGGCGGTGCCGGGGCGCGAGGACCAGACGCGGCTGCGCGAGTTCGGCGTGGGGGCGCAGATCCTCAAGGACCTGGGGCTGTCCCGGCTGCGGCTGCTCACCCGCAACAAGAAGAAGATCGTGGGTCTGGAGAGCTACGACCTGAAGGTGGTGGAGCAGCTGGGGCTCGGGGTGGGTGCGCGCGGGCGGAAACTGCGCTAGGGAGGCCACCGTCATGGCACGCACCATCGAAGGAATGCTCACCGCGCCGCAGGGCCGCTTTGCCCTGTGCGTCACCCGCTGGAACGCCTTCATCACCGACGAACTCCTCAAGGGGGCGCAGGACGCGCTGCGCCGCCACGGGGTGTCCGGGGACGCCGTGGACGTCATCTGGGTGCCCGGCGCCTTCGAGCTGCCCGGGGTGGTCCGCAAGCTGGCCGCGGGCGGGGCCTACGCCGGCATCGTGGCGCTGGGAGCGGTCATCCGCGGCGGCACCCCCCACTTCGACTACGTGGCGGGCGAGGCGGCCAAGGGCATTGCGGCGGTGGCGGGGACGGCGGACTGCGCCGTGGCCTTCGGGGTGCTGACGACGGACAGCATCGAGCAGGCCATCGAGCGGGCCGGCACCAAGGCGGGCAACAAGGGCGGCGAGGCGGCCCTGGCCTGCCTGGAGATGGTGAACCTGTACGCCGCGCTGGAGGCCGCGGCCCGGCCCGGGAAGAAGAAGTAGATGGGTGCCCGGCGGACGGCCCGCGAGCGCGCCCTGCAGGCGCTCTACGGGATGGAGATGAGCAAGTCCCCCGCGGCGGAGGCGGTGGAGCAGGCTTTCGCCTCCTCCGCGCAGGAGCCCGAGGCGCGGCAGGCGGCGGACGCGGACCCGGCGGCGCGGGCCTTCGCCCGCGAGCTGGTGGACGGCGTCACCGCGCACCAGCAGGAGATTGACGCGCTGCTGGAGCAGCACAGCCACAACTGGCGGCTCGAGCGCATGGACCGCATTGACCGGAACATCCTCCGGCTGGGTGTCTTCGAGCTGAAGTGGCGGGAGGACATTCCCTGCAAGGTGTCGCTGAACGAGGCGATCGAGCTGGGGAAGAACTTCGGCACCTCGGACTCGCCCGCCTTCATCAACGGCCTGCTGGACCGCGTGGCGAGCGCGCTGGGCAAGCCCTGAGACGAACCGTGGCCTGCGAGCTCTCCACCCACCTGCCGGGCCTTGCCGCACTGGACGCGCTCACTGGGCTGGACGCGCTCTGCCTGTTCGTGGGTGAGGACGAGCGGCCGCTCGAGCGGCTCGCGGGGTGCGTGGATTGGCGGATGTGCGGCGCGCTCTCCCGGGTGCTCAAGGACCGCTTCTTCGTGGGCGCCGCGGGGGACTGGCTGCTGCTGCCCTCCGCGGGACGGGTGGGGCCGGCGCGCCTCTTCGCCGTGGGGCTGGGGCCGCGGGCGCGGTGTGACATGCACGTGGTGGCCCACGTGTTGCGCACGGCGGCCGGCGTGCTGTCCCGCGCCGGGGTGCAGGCGGTGGGGCTGGAGCTGCCCGGCGCCGGGCGGGTGGCGGATACGGAGCGGGCGCGGGCCTTATCCCAGCACTTCCTGCCGGCCTTCACCGGTACCCACGTGGCCCTCCTGGCCGAGCCGCCGCTGTCGGCGCTTCTCGCCGTCCCCGGCGCTGCTCCCGCCGAGCTGGCGCTGTCCGCGGTGTCTGCGTCACCCGCCCGGCTGTCCACGCGCACGGGCCTCCGCTGAGCTTCCGCCGGGCAGCAAGGGCTGCCCGTGCTAGCCTTCGGCACCCATGCAGCCCGGCCGTGTCCTCGTCGTGGACGACTCGCCCACCATGCGCCGCAACGTGGTGCTGGCGCTACAGTTGCTCGCGCGCGTGGAGTGCGTGGAGGCAGGGGACGGCCTGGAGGCGCTGGAGCGCTTCCGGCAGGGCGGCTTCGGGCTGGTCGTCACCAACATCAACATGCCGGGGCTGAACGGGCTGCGGCTCATCCAGGCGGTGCGCGCCGCCGAGCCTGCGGTTCCCGTCCTCGTCATCTCCACGGAGGCCTCGCCGTACATCCGCGAACGGGCGCTCCGGCTGGGGGCCTCGCGCTACCTCACCAAGCCCGTCCGCGCGGACGAAGTCATCGGGGCGGTGCGCGGGCTGCTGGACGGCACGGGGAGCGCGCCATGAGGCGGGCCTCGGCGCTGGTGCTTGGGGTGCTGTGCGCGGGGACGGCTTGGGCGGCCGCTCCGGGTCCGCTCGCCGAAGTGTGGCCCTGGTCGGTGCGCCGGCTCCCGGACGGGAAGCTGGAGTACGCGTACGATCTCACCGGGCTCAAGGCCGGCGTCTCGCAGTCCCGCGCCGCGGGCGAGCTGGACGCGGAGGCGGTGAAGTCCTTCGCGGCGAAGCTGCCGGACGCCGCCCACGTGGTGCTGGACGTCTCCGGCGCGGCGTTCTCGCTGGACGTCTCCAGCGAGCTGGAGCCCGGCGAGCCCATGCCCTCCCTCGCGGGCGCCCGGAGCGGGGAGCGGGCCCGCACGGGGCCCCTGGACGAGCGCCCCGGGCCGCGCCTGCTGCCCGCCCTGCACCCGGACGTGGCCCGCGTGCTGCCCTCGGTGGACCTGCTCGCCTGGAAGGCGCGGCTGGCCAACGCGTCCCTGCTGGCCTCGCTCGAGCACGCCGCGGACGAGGGGCGGGTGGGGTGGCCGCTCGGGCTGCGCGCATTCTGGACGCAGCTGGCGGAGCGCGCTGCGGCGCGCGTGAAGACGACCGAGGGGGACGCGCAGGAGGGGGCGGCGCTGCTCGCCGCGCACGTGGCCGCTGCGCTCGAGCGCCAGGCGCCGCTCCCGCCCGGGCTGGGCAAGGGGCTGGCCGCGGGGGCCG
>VGRA01000299.1 GCA_016875515.1 Deltaproteobacteria bacterium
CCCGGGGTACCGGACGTACCAACGCACCACCTCCCGGCTGCTCCCGCTCTGGCCGGGGCCCAGGCTGGACTGAGACGGGGGGAAGGTCCCAAGCGAATATTGCAGGCGTGGGTACCACCTCTGCGGACACGGCCTCGTGGTTGCGCGCGCGCGACGCGGCGCGCTGGAGTGCCGCCGCGGAGCGCTCGGCTCGCTTGCGCAGGGGTTTGCCCGCGGTTGCCGCGGAGCTGATTGCGCGCCTCGGCTGCTCGCGCGTGGTGCTGTTCGGCTCGCTGGCCCGCGGGGATGTCCACCCGCAGAGCGACGTGGACCTGTGGGTCGAGGGGCTTGACGCGGTCCGCCAGTTCGAGGTTGTGGCAGCCGCGTCGGCCCGGCTCGGCGTACAGGTGGACCTCGTCCGGGCGGAGGAGGCCCCGCCGAGTCTCCGGGAGCGGGTGCAAGCGGAAGGAGTGCCGCTGTGAACCGGGCCGTGCTCCAGCGGCTTCGGGCCGAGCTCCACAGCGACCTCATCGCCTTCGGGGGACGGGCGGCCGAGCTGCGAGGCGTGCGTCCCTTCCCGTCGGACGCGGGGCCATGCGCTTTGACGGCCGTGGCGCTGCACCATGCCTACGGCAGCATCGAGGCGGCGCTCTCGCGCGTCACCCGCCACATGGAAGGCGAGGAGCTCCAAGTAAGCCACTGGCACCAGGAGTTGCTCGAAGCCGCTGCGCTCGACATCCCCGGCGTTCGCTCCCCCTTGAAGGTGGCACATGGATGTTGCTCGCCAGCTCCACACAATCGTGAGCCTCCTGCGGGTCCGCCATGTCGGCGGCCAGACCCGAGGGGACTCACGATCACCGTGTGCTTCGAGGCCCCGTGGCGGATCGCGCGACTGCACGCGACCAACGTTGGCCCGTACCTCGATGACCTTTCTTCAAGGCTCGCCGCGGAGGGCTACGCCCACCAGACCATCCGGGGGTACCTGCGCGCCGCGGAGCACCTCGCGACCTGGGCCGCCCGTCGGCGAATCGCCCTTCGCTCGTGGGACGACAGCGTGCTGGCCGGATTCGGCCGGCACCTCGCGCGCTGCGCGTGCATCAAGGCAAACAAGGGGCGCTTCGATGGCGCAGTTGCCGGTGCGCGCGTGTTGCTCGCACATCTGGGTGCGTGCGGGGTGGTAGCCCCTGCGCCGGAGCGGACTCGGCAGTACGCAGCGCCCGTGGAGGCGTTCTCGGAGTGGATGCTGCGGCACCGAGGCATCACCACCGGGACAGCCGGCGTCTACCGGCGCCTGCTGCAGCCCTTCGTCGGTGCGCTCGGTGAGGACCCAGCCCGGTACACGGTCAGTTCCATCCGGGGCTGCGTCATCGAGCACCTCGGGAATGCAGGCCGGAGCCATGCACAGTTGGTGACCTCTGCCATCCGCGCCTACCTCCGCTTCCTCGTTGCGGAGGGGCGCGTGCGTGCAGGGCTCGAGCACAGCGTTCCGACGGTGCCTCACTGGCGGCTCTCGACGCTGCCTCGCTGCCTCGAGGCTCCCGATGTCGAGCGCGTGCTGGCGAGCCGTGACCTTACGACGGAGGGTGGTCTGCGCGACCACGCGATTCTCCTGCTGCTCGCCCGCCTGAGCCGTCGTGGTGGCGACATCGCCGCGACGATGCTCGCCGACATCGATTGGCGCGCTGGCAGTCTCCGCGTGCGCGGGAAAGGACGTCGCCAGGTTCGCCTGCCGCTGCCGCAGGACGCCGGCGACGCCATCCTCGCCTACCTTGAGCGCGGACGACCGATCGTGGAGACCGAGTGGCTCTTCATCACGCTCAAGGCCCCGAAGCGTCCGCTGGCTTCGCCGGCCACCGTGGCTTTCCTCGCCGGAGCAGCCCTCGACCGAGCGGGTATCGTGAATCTGCCGACCCGTGGAGCCCATCTCCTGCGGCACTCGGCCGCGACCGCGATGCTGCGCGCCGGCGGCTCCCTCGAAACCATCTCGGGGGTCTTGCGCCACAGTTCGCTCGAGACGACCGCCATCTGCGCGAAGGTGGACGTCTCCATGTTGCAGCAGGTTGCGCAGCCATGGCCCGGAGGTGCGCGATGCTGAGCACCATCGTCGAGCGCCACGTCGCGCTCCGCCACGCGACCGGCTACCTCTTCCGTCGCCAGGCCGACATGCTTCGTGACTGCGCCCGCTTCGCCGAGGCCCATGGCGAGGACGTCGTGCGCGCGGCGACGGCCCTGGCCTGGGCGGGCAACGTCCCGCCGATGAGCACTCGCCATGTTCGACTGGGTGTCATCCGCCGCTTCGCATCGCTGATGCACGCCGAAGATCCGCGTCACGAGATTCCTCCGGCAGGCGTCTTTGGCCAGAAGCCTCCACGCTGAACGCCGTGCATCCGCTCGGACAGGGAGGTTCGCGGGCTGCTCTGGGCCGCCGGGAAGCTCGGGCCACCCGGAGGCCTTCGTCCGAAAATGTACGCCACGATGTTCGGGCTGCTCGCCGCCGCGGGCATGCGCACCTCGGAGGTGCTGAAGCTCCGCCTCTCCGACATCACGCTGCCGGGGCTCCTGGTCCGCGAGACGAAGTTCCGCAAGAGCCGACTCGTCCCCCTGCATTCGACCACACAGCACGAGCTCGACTCCTACCTCGAGGCCCGAGCGGAGGTCGCTTGCGTGGACGACATGGTGTTCGTCTCCGAGCGTGGCACCGCACTTTCGTACCCCACGGTCGTCGCGGTGTTCTTGTCGCTCGTGCGCGGCGTGGGCATTCACCCCGGCGCCGGTCAGCGCGGCGGTGGCCTTCGAGGTGGCCGAGGCGCTCCACGCCCCGCTGGACGTTTGGGTGGTGCGAAAGGTGGGCGCGCCGGACCAACTGCAGCGGGGGCTGGGGGCTGTGGCGGAGGGCGGCGTCACCTTCATCGATCCGCGCATCCAGCGCATGGTGGGCGTCCCGGACCAGGAACTGGAGGCCCTGGTGGAGCGGAAGCGCAGGGAGGTGGCGGAGCGGGTGGGGCGCGTCGTGCTGGCCACCCCGGTGGCGGCGCGGGAGACGCTGGAGGGGCTGCGCTCGCTGGTGGAGGAGGTGGTGTGCCTGGAGCCGGCAGAGAACCTGTGGGCCATTGGCGCCTGGTACGCGGACTTCCGACAGGTGGCGGATGAGGAGGTGCTGGGACTGCTGGAGGGGTCCGCGCGCCGCCGCGAGTCCGCCCCCTCCACCGGCGAGGCGCCCGCCCAGCGCGTCCGCGTGGAGGAGGTGCTGGTGGATGCGGGCGAGGTGGCACTTCCCGGTACCCTCTCCGTTCCGGAGGCGGCCCACGGGCTCGTCCTCTTCGCCCACGGCAGCGGCAGCAGAGCCGCCACAGCCCGCGCAACCGGCGCGTGGCCGCGGCGCTGAAGCGGCGGGGGCTCGCCACGCTGCTGTTCGACCTGCTCACCTCGGCCGAGGAGGACATCGACCGGTACACCGGTGAGCTGCGCTTCGACGTGCAGTTGCTCGCCCACCGGCTGGGCCGGGCGGTGGAATGGGCCGCGAAAGACGCGCGCACCGCGGGGCTGCGCGCGGGGCTGTTCGGCTCCAGCACGGGGGCGGCAGCCGCGCTCACCTTCGCGGCCACGCACCCCGAGCGCGTGGACGCGGTGGTCTCGCGCGGCGGGCGGCCGGATCTCGCCTCGGGTTACCTCTCCTTCGCGCAGGCGCCCACGCTGCTCATCGTGGGCGGCGCGGGCGAGGCGGTGCTCGGGCTCAACGAGCGGGCTGCAGCGGCGCTCAAGTGTCCCGTGCGGGCGGAGACCATTCCCGGGGCCTCCCATCTGTTCGAGGAGCGCGGGGCGCTGGACCGGGTGGCAGAAATGGCCGCGGACTGGTTCTCGCGCCTGGAACTGCCCGAGCCCGGTCCTGCAAACGGGGCGGAAGGGCCGCACGAGAGCGCGTGACGGACGCCCCCATCCGGTTGCGCGGCATCACCAAGGCCTTCCACGGCCAGCGCGTGCTCGCCGGGCTGGACCTGCAGGTGGCGCGAGACGACATCTTCGCCCGGCTGGGGGTATCCGGCAGCGGCAAGACGGTACTCCTGAAGGTGGCGCTGGGGCTGCTTCGCCCGGACGCGGGGGAGGCCTGGCTGTGCGGCACGCCGGTCCACGCTGCCACGCCGGCGCAGCAGGCCCGTACCTGGCAGCACGTGGGTGTGCTGTGCCAGGGCGGGGCGCTGTTCGACTCGCTCTCCGTTTACGGGAACCTGGAGCTGCCGCTGCGCGAGCGGACGCCGCTGGGGCGGGACGCGCGGCGCGCCCGCATTGAAGAGACGCTCGCGCTCCTGGGGCTGGCCGGCACGGAAGCGGTGCTGCCCGGGGAACTGTCGGGCGGCATGCGCAAGCGCGCTGCGCTCGCCCGAGCGCTCGTGCTGCGCCCGGAGGTCCTGCTGCTGGACGAGCCCACCGCGGGGCTGGATCCCTTCAGCACCCGCGCCGTCTCCGCGGAGTTGCTGCTCGCCCGGGACGCCTTCGGCTCCACGGTGCTCGCCATCACGCACGAACTGGCCACCGCCTTCCACGTGGCGGACCGGATGGGGCTGCTCCACGACGGGCGGCT
>VGRA01000300.1 GCA_016875515.1 Deltaproteobacteria bacterium
AGCCGGCTGATGCGCGCGTGGGAGGACGCCTTCGAGGACGGCAACCGCACGGTGGCCCAGGTGCTCCTCACGCACGACGACGTGCAGGACCGCCGCCGCTACCTCAACGCGCGCCACGCGCTCTTGCGGCTGCTCGGGGGGGACGTCATCCCCATCATCAACGAGAACGACACGGTGTCCGTGGCGGAGCTGAAGTTCGGTGACAACGACGCGCTCGCGGGGCTGGTGACGGGGCTGGTGGAGGCGGACGCGCTGGTCATCCTCTCCGACGTGGAGGGGCTGTACACGGCGGACCCGCGGACGGACGCCACCGCGCGGCGGCTGGACGTGGTGCCGGAGCTGACGGCGGAGGTGATGCAGCTGGGAGGCGGGAGCGGCAGCGCGGTGGGGACGGGCGGCATGGCCACCAAGCTGCGCGCGGCGGCGCAGGCGGTGGAGGTGGGGGCCCACTGCGTCATCACGTCCGGGCGCGAGCCGGGGCGGCTGCGGCAGGTGCTGTGCGGCGAGGAGGTGGGGACGCTGTTCCTGCGCAAGGAGGCCCGGCGCGCGGCCCGGTCCGCGTGGATTGCCCACGCGCTGCACCCGCGCGGGGCGCTGGTGGTGGACGCGGGGGCGCGCGCGGCGGTGGTGGAGGGGAAGCGGTCGCTGCTGCCCTCCGGCATCCGCGCGGTGGAGGGGACGTTCGCAGAGGGAGATCCGGTGGACCTGAAGCTCCCGGACGGCGCCCCATTCGCGCGGGGACTTGCCGCCTACCCGGCGGACGAGCTGCGGCGGATTGCGGGCCGGCAGAGCGCGGACATCGAGGCGGTGCTCGGCTACCGTTCGCTGGACGAGGCGGTGCACCGGGATGACCTGGTGGTCCTGGGGGAGGGGACATGACGCCGCTGCAGCTGCGCGCCCTCATGCCGGCGCTGAAGGGCCTCACCTGGATGAACGCGGCGGCCTCCTCGCCGTTGCCCACGCCGGTGGCGGACGCGCTGCGCGCCCACGTGGACGAGTGCGAGCTGCGCGGGGACGCGGGCCTCGCCCGGTGGCTCGCCCTCAAGGAGCAGGTGCGGGCGGGGCTGGCCCGCCTGCTGGGGGCGGCCTCCCCCGGGGAGCTGGGCTTCGTCCCCTCCACCTCCTACGGGTTCCTGGCCGCCGCCCGGCTGCTCCACGCGCGCGGAGTGCGGGAGGTGGTGACGCTCTCCTCCGAGTTCCCCTCCACCACGCTGCCCCTGCTGCACGCGGGGCTGCGGCTGCGTGCGGTGCGGCCAAGACCGGACGGCAGCTTCCCGGCGGAGGACGTGGCGGCCGCGCTGACGCCGCAGACCGGGGCCGTGGCGCTGTCCCAGGTGCAGTACGCGAGCGGCTTCCACGCGGACGTGGGCGCCGTGGGGCGGCTGTGCCGGGAGCGCGGGCTGCTCTTCGCCCTCAACGCCTGCCAGGCGGTGGGGCAGGTGCCGGTGGACGTGCAGGCGGCCGGGGCCCACCTGTGCGCGGGCACCAGCCACAAGTGGATGATGGCCGGCTTCGGCGGGGGGTTCCTGTACGTGAAGCAGGGGCTGATGGACGGGCTGCCCGCGCCCTGGGCCGGGTGGCTGTCCCCCGAGCGGGCGTGGGAGATGGACCCGTTCGCGGGGGCGAGTGGCCACGACGAGGGGAACGTCCGGGTGCTGGAGGGGGCCGCCTTTCGCGAGGGGCCCTCGGTGCTGGAGGCGGGCAGCCACGCGTGGACGCCCTACGTGGGCCTTTCCGCGGCGCTCGGGCTGCTCGAGGCGCTCGGGGTGGAGGCGGTGGCTGCCCACAACCGGCGGCTGCAGGGGCAGCTGCGGGAGGGCTTGCGGGCGCGCGGCTTCCGCCCCAACGCCCCGGACGGGCAGGCGGCGGGCATCTGCGTGGTGCGGGTGGACGGGGCGGCGGAGGAGGCGGTGCGGGGGCTGGTCCAGGCGGGCGTCTCCACCACCCCGCGGGGAGGCGGAATCCGCATCTCCACGCATGCGTACAACACCCCGGACGATGTAGACCGTTGCCTCCACGCCATGGACCGGTTGGGGCTCCGGCCTGCCCCGAGGGACGCATGATGGAGCGCACGCAACGCATCCTGAGCCTGGTGACGATGCTGCTGGACGCACGCCGCCCGGTGCCCTTCACGGAAATCCGCGAGTCCTTCCCCAGCGAGTACGAGGGGACGGTAGAGGCCGCCGAGCGGAAATTCGAGCGGGACAAGGTGGAGCTCCTGGAACTCGGGGTGCCGCTGCACTTCGTGAAGACGGAGGACGGGGAGGGGTACGAGCTGGACCGCTCCGCCTACTACCTGCCGGACCTGGGGCTGACGCGCGAGGAGACGGCGGTGCTGCTGACGGCGGGCGCCGCAGCGCTGGACTCGGGGGCATTCCCGCTGGCCTCGGACCTTCGCCACGCGCTGCGCAAGGTGGACTACCTGGCCCCCGGCGCCCAGCCCGGGGCGGCGGTGCGCTTCCACCCGGACGCGGGGGCTGCGGGCGGCGCTGCGCGCGAGGCGCTCCCCGCGCTGTGGGCGGCGCTCGCGGCCAGAAAGACGGTGACCTTCGAGTACCAGAGCCCGCACCGGCCCGGGGTGGAGACGCGCAAGGTGGACCCGTGGGGCCTGGCCTTCCGGCGCGGGACGTGGACGCTGGTGGGCCGCTGCCATCTGCGCGGGGCGCTGCGCACCTTCCTGGTGGGCCGCATCCGCGCGGTCCAGGCCAACGCCCAGCGCCCCCGCACGCCGGACTACGTCATCCCGTCCGACTTCCGGCTGGATGACCACGTGGCCCACCACCCCTGGGGGCACCGCTTCCATGAGCCGCTGGAGGTGACGGTGGAGCTGCGCGGGCCGCTCGCGCCGCTCTGGGAGCGGACGCTGCCCGGGGCGCGGCAGCTGGAGGCGGGGGAGGGGCGGGTGCGCGTGGCGCTGGGCGTGACGTACCTGGACGGGCTGTGCCGGCACCTGCTGTCGCTCGCACCCCACGCCCGCGTGGCGGGGCCCGCGGACGCGGCGGCGAGGTACCGGGACCTGGCGCTGGCAGCGGCGGCGCGGCACGGGGAGGGCAGGGCATGAGGCGGCAGCCCACGTCGAACGAGCGGCTGCGGCGGCTGCTCATGCTGGTCCCCACCGTGTCGCAGAACCAGGGCATCCACCTGGACGCGCTGTCAACCGCCCTGGGCTGCACGCGGGACGAGGTGCTCGAGGACCTGGACCTGCTGCAGATGGTGGGCCGGCCGCCGTTCCAGCCCGGCGAGTACGTGGAGCTCGCGGTGGAGGATGACCGCGTCTACGTGGAGCTGGACCAGCGGCTGGAGAAGCCGCCGCGGCTGACCGCGGCGGAGGCCACCGCGCTGTCCGCGGCGGCGCGGCTCGTCTTCCCGGCCGCCTCAGACGTGTTGGGGACGGCCCTTGCCAAGCTGGAGAAGGCGCTCGGGGCGGCGGCGCGTCCGCAGGCGGAGGCGCTCGGGCGGGTGCTGGACGCGGGGCAGGCCGCCCCCCCGGACGCAGGGCGGGTGGAGCAGGCGGTGCGCGAGCGCCGCGAGCTGCGGTTCGACTACTACTCCCCCGCGCACGGCTCGGTGCGGCGCCGGACGGTGCAGCCGCTGGAGCTGCTCTCCCTGCGCGGGCAGTGGTACCTCGCGGCGCGGTGCCTGGAGGCCAACGACGAGCGGCTGTTCCGGCTGGACCGCGCCACCGCGGTGGAGCTGGGGGAGCGCACCTTCGCGCCCGAGCCGTCGCGCCGCAGCACCCTGCCTCCCTCGCCGTGGGGGCGCGGCGAGGTGCGCGTGCGCTTCAGCTGCGCGGTGGCCGGGTGGGCGGCAGAGCAGTTAGGGCAGGCGGGGGTGACGGTGCTGCCGGACGGCACCGCGGAGGTGCAGCTGGACGTGGACAGCGAGGCTTGGCTTGTGGGCTGGGTGCTGTCATTCGGGGGGGAGGCGGAGCTGCTGTCCCCCGACAGCGTCCGCCGAAACATTGCCCGTGCCGCGCTCGCGTCACTAGAGTAACGGCCTCTTCATGGGGTTCCAGCTCACCATCGCCGCGGGACAGGAGGCCGGCAAGGAGTTCGTCTTCGACCAGGCCTCCGTCACCATTGGCCGCAACAGCGACTGCGACGTGGTTCTGTACGACTCGGGCATCAGCCGCAAGCACGCGCGCATCTTCATCTCGGGTGGCGTGCTGTCGGTGGAGGACCTGGGCAGCAGCAACGGCACCCTGGTGAACGGCGAGCGGGTGCAGGGGTCATTGGATCTGCAGGACGGGGACATCCTGACGCTCGGGCCGGTGGTGTTCCAGTTCTACGCCATGGAGCAGCCGCCCGCCGAAGGCGAGGAGGGCGGGGCGAGCACGCGCATCGTCTCCATGGATGAAATCCGCCGGCAGCGGAACAAGGGCTCGGCCCTCGCGCCCAAGGGGGCGGGCACCGAGCAGCTGCGGGAAATGGGGCGTGCCGCCACCTCCATGCACCAGGCGGTCAAGCCCAAGGGCGCAGCTGCTGCCGGTGGGCCGCCTGTGCGGCCGGGGGCAGCGCCGGGACGGGCCGGCCCTCCTGCGCGGGGGGCGCCGGCGGG
>VGRA01000301.1 GCA_016875515.1 Deltaproteobacteria bacterium
AGCGAGTGGAACAGGAAGCGGCCGTCCGCGCGGATGGCGTCCTCGTACGGGCCGAAGCTCTCGAGCCTCTGGCGGGAGAAGTCCTCCAGCCACCCGAGCGCCTGCCCCCGCGTCACCGGCCAGCCGAACGGCTCCAGCGCCCCGAAGCGGCCGCGGGTGCGGAAGAAGTCCATCACCTCCCGGGTGAGCGCGTCCGGCGGCACCCAGGGGATGTCCGGCAGCTTCACCCCGCGGGCGTGGGAGCGGTTCTCGTCGTCGAAGCTCCAGCGGCCGCCCTCCGGCTCGCCCTTGCCGTCCAGCAGCACGCCGAAGCGCTTGCGCATGAAGGCGTAGAAGCGGTCCATGCGGAGGTGACGCGGGTTGGACTGGGTGGCCGCCCACGCGTCGAACTCGGCGCGGGTGAGGAGGAAGTGGCCTCCCTCTCCGCCGTCCGGGTGCAGCGTCAGCGGCAGCTCCCGGGAAAGCTGCATGAAGCGCTGGTGGACGGCCCACTCGCGGGGCTCGTGCGCGTGCAGGGAGGCGGGCTTCGCCCACGCGGCGAACTCCCGGATGCCGGTGGCGCAGTCGGCCGCACAGCGGTGCTCCACGTGGAAGCCTGCCGCCCGGCGCTCCTCCACGAAGTGGCGCTGGGCGGAGAGGAGCATCACCAGCTTCTGCCTGTGGAAGGGGAGGGCGCGCGGCTTGGCGAGCGTCTCCAGCACGAGCAGTTGCCCGTCCGCGGGCGTGCGGGGGAACGCGGCCATGCGCGCGTCCAGGTCCCAGGGGAGGACCACGGTGACGCGCCCGGACCCGGGTGCGGGGCGGGGGCGGGCTTCGGAGGCGGGGAGGGGCTGGGTTGGCACGGTGTCCCCGTTCAGAGTGCATCCGGAGTAGAACGGCCGCCATGAAAACCGCATGGGTGTTGGCCCTCACGCTGCCGCTGTTCTCCGCCGCGGAGCCCAGGTCGCTGCCGGATCTGCAAAAAGCGGCTTCGAGGCTGGCGCCGGTGGCGCTCTCGGTGGACCTCTCGAAGGTGCCGAAGGAGGAGCAGCGGGCGCTCGGCAAGCTGGTGCAGGCGGCGCAGGTGATGGACGCGCTGTTCCTCCGCCAGACCTGGGCGGGGAGCGAGACGCTGCTGGCCTCTTTGGCCGCGGACACCTCTCCGCTGGGGCAGGCGCGCCTCGCCTCCTTCATGCTGCACAAGGGGCCGTGGGACCGGCTGGACGAGGGCAAGCCGTTCCTGCTGGGCGTTCCGGAGGCGCGGCCCGGCGGAGGCAACTTCTACCCGCCCGGGGCCACCAAGGCGGAGGTGGAGAAGTGGCTGGCCACGCTGTCGGCGCAGGAGAAGCTGTACGCCACGGCCTTCTTTACCACCGTCCGCCGGGACGCGACGGGGAAGTTCACCTGGGTGCCGTACAACGTGGAGTATCAGGCGGAGCTGCACGAGGCGGCGCGGCTGCTGCGCGAGGCGGCGGGGCTGACGCTGCAGCCCACGCTGAAGGCCTACCTGGAGAAGCGGGCCGCGGCCTTCCTGAGCAACGACTACTACGCCTCCGACGTGGCCTGGATGGAGCTGGATGCCAGCATCGAGCCCACGGTGGGGCCGTACGAGGTGTACGAGGACGGGTGGTTCAACGCCAAGGCGGCGTTCGAGGCGTTCATCACAATGCGGGATGACGTGGAGACGGCGAAGCTGCAGAAGTTCTCCGCGCAGCTGCAGGACATTGAAGACCACCTGCCGGTGGACCCGAAGTACCGCAACCCCAGGCTGGGGGCGCTTTCGCCCATCCGGGTGGTCAACAGCCTGTTCTCCGCGGGGGACGGCAACCGGGGCGTGCAGACGGCGGCGTACAACCTGCCCAACGACGAGCGGGTGGCGGCGGAGAAGGGCACCAAGCGCACCATGCTCAAGAACGTGCAAGAGGCGAAATTCAAGCTGGTGCTTCAGCCCGTGGCGAAGGTGGTGCTGAGCTACTGGGACAAGTTCTCCCCCACCTTCGACGCATTCTTCACCCACATCCTGATGCACGAGCTGATGCACGGGCTGGGGCCGCACAACATCACCGTGAACGGGCAGGCCACCACGGTGCGGGCGCAGCTGCAGGACACCTACTCGGCCATCGAGGAGGCGAAGGCAGACATCTCAGGGCTGTGGGCGCTTCAGTACCTCATCGACAAGGGTGAGCTGCCGAAGACGCTTGAGAAGCCGCTGTACGCCACGTACCTGACCAGCTGCTTCCGCAGCATTCGGTTCGGTCTCCACGAGGCGCACGGCAAGGGGGTGGCGCTTCAGCTCAACACCCTGCTGGACGCCGGCGCCGTGAAGATTGCCTACGACGGGAGCTTCAGCACCGATCCGGCCAAGGTGAAGGACGCGGTGCGTGCGCTGACCACGGAGCTCCTCACCCTCCAGGCCACGGGGGACCGGGAGAAGGCGCGTAAGCTGCTTTCCGAGCGCGCCGTCATCCGGCCCAGGGTGAAGGCCATGCTGGACAAGCTGGACAAGGTGCCGGTGGACATTGCCCCGCGGTACGTGACCGCGGAGAAGCTGCTGCAGCAGCCGTAGCGGTCAGGGGCAGACGCTCGGCCCTGCTTCCGTCGCCGCGGGCGGACCGCTCCTTTCTGCCGGAGCAGGAGCGAGGTGACGTACAGGAAGTTGGTCCCCTGGCAGCCCCCCGGGGGGAGAACGGCAAAGCGCACCGCAACTTTCCGCAACTCCGCCGTCCGCTCCTCCTCCGGGACGATGGAGAGCAACCAGTGCAACACGTGGGTGGCCCCCTCCCTGCGAGCAAGGAACGCCAGCTTGTCCAGGTCCATCCCACCGGCCTGGAAAAGCCGCACCAGCAGCTTGAGGACGCGCCCGTCCGCCGGCGCGCGGGGGCTCGCGAGCGCGGCGACGAGCTCCTAGGTGCTCAACGACGTGTCGGTGGGCACCTCGAACGTCGCCCGGGCACCCCGGAACCCGCGCGCGTTCAGCTGACCGACGACCCAATCCACCAGCGGGACCTCCCCGGCCCGCCTGCGGAGGGACTCAAACCAGAAGGACCGGGGCGCGGTGTCCCGGAACGCCTCGGCGAACGTTCGTTCCAACTGCACCCAGCAAAGGCCGCCCGGACGGTGCCGGCGAGGCCGCCCTGCGCCGCGCACGCCCCGCCGCTACACTCCCGCCCATGCCGAAGCTGCCCAGGGAGCCCCCCGCCGCGGACATCACCCCGGAGCCGCTCTGGCTCCGCCGCCGGGAGTTCCTGAAGAACGCCGGGGCGTTCACCGCCACGGCCGTAGGCGTGGGGACGGGGCTCGCCCTGCTGGGCAACCGGGGCCTGCCGCGGGGGCCCGGCGCCGTTGCCGCCGCGACGCCGTCGGTCGCGCCGGACGCGGGACGGCTGGAGCTGGCCCCCGCACCCGCCACCGCCTCCACCGGCTTCACCACGGAGGAGCCGAAGACGCCGTACGAGGACGTCACCACCTACAACAACTTCTACGAGTTCGGCCTGGACAAGGCAGACCCCGCGCGAAACTCCGGGCTGTTCACGCCGCGCCCGTGGACCGTCACCATTGACGGAGAGTGCAACAGGCCGCGCACCGTGGACCTGGACACGTTGCTCGAGTGGGCGCCGCCGGAGGAGCGCGTCTACCGCATGCGCTGCGTGGAGGCCTGGTCCATGGTCATCCCGTGGATGGGCATACCGCTGGCCGCCGTGCTGAAGCGGGCGGAGCCCAACAGCCGCGCGAAGTACGTGGCCTTCACCACGGTCATGCGTCCCGAGCAGATGCCCGGGCAGCGCCGCCCGGTGCTGGACTGGCCCTACGTGGAGGGGCTGCGCATCGACGAGGCGATGCACCCGCTGACGCTGCTTGCGCACGGGCTGTACGGCAAGCCGCTGCTCAATCAGAACGGTGCGCCGCTGCGGCTGGTGGTGCCCTGGAAGTACGGCTTCAAGGGCATCAAGTCCATCGTCCGCATCAGCTTCACGGAGCGGCAGCCGCCCACCAGCTGGAATGCCGCGGCCCCGGAGGAGTACGGCTTCTTCGCCAACGTGAACCCCTCGCTGGACCACCCGCGGTGGAGCCAGGCCTCCGAGCGCCGCATTGGCGAGTTCCTCCGCCGCAAGACGCTGCCCTTCAACGGCTACGCCGAGCAGGTCGCAAGCCTGTACAACGGCATGGACCTCCGGCGGTCCTTCTAGGTGGCGCGCCCGCTGCCATGGCTTGCGCCCGCGGTGGTGGCCGGGGGGCTGGTTCCCGTGGTGGAGTTGGCCGGGCGCGCGGTCGCGGGAGGGCTGGGGGCGGACCCAGTGGCGTTCCTGCTCAACCGGCTGGGGTTGCTCGCGCTCGTCTTCCTCGTGGCGGGGCTCTGCTGCACGCCGCTGCGGCTGCTGTTCGAGGTGACGTGGCCGGCGCGGCTCACCCGTGCGCTCGGCCTGTTGGGGTTTGGCTACGCGGCGGCGCACGTGGGGTTCTACCTGGCGGTGGACCAGGGGCTGGACCTGGCTGCCACCTGGAAGGACGTCACCGAGCGGCCCTTCATCACCGCGGGGGCGGCGGCGTTCTTG
>VGRA01000302.1 GCA_016875515.1 Deltaproteobacteria bacterium
GCTCGGGCGGTGGAGGCGGCACGCTCGAGGTGCTGCGGCGCCACGGTGGCCAGCTCGGGCCGGTCGAACTGGTGCTCACGGACCTCTACCCGAACGAGGCCGCCCGCGCGCGCCTGGCCAGGCAGCCTCCCGCACATCCGGGCTGGGTCATCCAGTACGGCGCCCAGCCCGTGGATGCGCTCGCCGACGACGGGCTCGGCCCCGGGGTGCGGACCATGGCCACCGCCCTGCACCACTTCCCACCCCACCTCGTCACGTCGCTGGTGGCGGCCCGGATCCGCCACGGGCAACCCTTTGCCTTCCTGGACCTCGGGGCGCCGCGCCTGCTGCGATGGTCACCCGGCCCGCTCCTCGTGCTGGTCCTGCCGGTGATCTTCGCGGTGCTGGCGCTGGCAACCCTGCTCCTCACCCCGCTGATCCGTCCCTTCACGCCGGGGCGGTTGCTGTGGACCTATGTCCTGCCGTTCATCCCGTTCCTCGTGGCCTGGGACGGCAGCGCGTCGCTGCTCCGCGCCTACACCCCGGAGGAGTTGCTCGCATACGCCCGGGCTGCCCCGGGAAGTGGGGGCTTCGAATTGTCCGCCGGACGAAGCGGCCTGGCAGTGTGGTTGACGGGAATGCCGGTGGAGGCGGCGGGATCGTCTCCCTTGCGTACTGGCTGAAGCCACGGGCCGTGGACTCCCGGGGAGGCCGCTGTTAACCCCCGTCCCCATGTCCCCTCGCATCCATGCCGTCTCCCGCGTGCTCCCCCCGCACCACGCGGACCAGGAGACCCTCATCGCCGCGCTCCGGCGGCTGTGGGCCACCCAGCACTTCAACGTGGAGCGGCTCGAAGAGCTGCACCGGGCGGTGATGGTGAATGGCCGCCACCTCGCGCTCCCGGTGGACGAGTACTTCGCGCTGGAGTCCTTCCAGGCGCGCAACGACGCGTGGATCCGGGTGGGCACGGACCTGGCCGAGCGCGCGGCCCGCGAGGCGCTCGCCAGGGCGGGGCTCACGCCCGCGGACGTGGACCACGTCTTCTTCGTCACGGTGACGGGCATTGCCACCCCCAGCGTGGACGCCCGGCTCGTCAACCGGCTGGGCCTCCGTCCGGACGTCAAGCGCACCCCCATCTTCGGCCTCGGCTGCGTGGCCGGCGCGGCGGGGCTGGCGCGCGCGGCGGATTACCTGCGGGCCTTCCCGGGAGAGACGGCGCTGCTGTTGTCCGTGGAGCTCTGCAGCCTGACGCTGCAGCGCGAGGACCTCTCCGTGGCCAACATCATCGCCTCGGGGTTGTTCGGGGACGGTGCGGCGGCCGTGGTGCTGCGGGGCGGGGACGTCCCGGGCACGGGGCCCTCGGTGACCGCCAGCCGGTCCGTCTTCTACCGGGACACCGAGCGCACCATGGGCTGGGACGTCACCGGCACCGGCTTCAAGGTCATCCTGTCCCCGAAGGTGCCGCAGCTGGTGAACGCCCACGTGCGCGGAGACGTGGACGGCTTCCTCGGGAAGCACGCCACGGCACGCAAGGACATCCAACACTGGATCGCCCACACCGGCGGCCCCAAGGTGCTACAGGCGTTCGAGGCCTCGCTGGAGCTGCCCGAGGGGGCGCTGCGGCGCAGCTGGGCCTCTCTCTCGGACGTGGGCAACCTCTCCTCCGCCTCGGTGCTGTTCGTGCTGGGCGAGTTCCTGGACGAACAGGTAGGCCGCCCGGGCGACAAGGGCGTCCTGATGGCCATGGGCCCGGGGTTCTGCTCGGAGCTGGTGCTGCTGTCATGGTGACCCTGTCCGCCTACACGGGGCTGCTCGTGCTGGTGGCGCTGGAGCGCCTGTACGAGCTGAAGCTGTCCAACCGCCACGCACGGGCCCTCATGGAGCGCGGCGCGGTGGAGCTGGGCGCCGGGCACTACCCCGCCATGGTGGCGCTGCACACGGGCTTCCTGCTCGCGTGCCTGCTGGAGCCCTGGCTGGCGGCCCGGCAGTTCAACTCCTGGGTGGGGCCGCCGGCGCTGGCGCTCGTGCTCGGGGCGCAGGGGCTCCGCTATTGGGCCATCCGGACGCTCGGCGAGCGCTGGAACACGCGCATCATCGTCCTGCCCGGGGCAGAGCCGGTGACGGGCGGCCCGTACCGCTGGCTGCGGCACCCCAACTACGTGGCGGTGGTGGTGGAGGGCGTGGCGCTGCCGCTGGTGCACGGGGCGCACTGGACGGCTGCGGCCTTCACCCTGGCCAATGCGGCGCTGCTGTGGGTGCGGATCCGCGCGGAGGAACAGGCGCTGGGGCCTGCCTGGGAGGCGGCCTTCTCCGCCCGGCCCCGCTTCGTCCCGGGAGGGAAGCCATGACGGACGCGGCAGAGGTGCAGGCGCGCATCATCCACATCCTCCGGTCCGAGGCGCAGGTGGACGGGGACATCCAGGCCGGGTCCGACCTCTTGCGGGATCTCCAGCTGGATTCCATGTCCCTCACCGTCCTGATGGTGGGGCTGGAGGACCACTACCGCGTTCGCCTGGATGGCGAGGATGCCGTGGGCGTGGCGACGGTGGCAGACCTGGCCGCGCTCGTGGTCCGCAAGTCCGCGGAGCCCCAGCCATGATGCGCGGACCGCCGCTTCCCGCGCCGCACAGCCCCACGGTGGTGGCCGCGCTCGAGCGGGCCGCGCAGCTGGGCACGGGCGGGCTTTTGCTGGTGGACCGTCACGAGCGCGAGGAGGCCCTGGACTTCGCCGCGCTGCGCGCGCTGGCCGAGCGCACCGCCGGGGGGCTGCAGGCGCTGGGGGTTCGGCCGGGGGACCGGGTGGCGTTGGTGCTGCCCACCGGCCGGGACTTCCTGGCGGCCTTCTTCGGCGCGCAGCTGGCCGGGGCGGTGCCCGTGCCGCTCTACCCGCCGGTGCGCCTGGGGCGGCTCGCGGACTACCACGCCTCCACCGCGGCCATGGTGACGGCCGCCCGGGCGCGGCTGGTGCTGGCGGACGGGCGAACCCAGCGGCTGCTGGGCGAGGTGGCCCGGCTGGCGCGGATGGACCTGGGGGTTCGGGAGGTGGCGTCGCTGCCTGCCGGCAGCTTCCAGCCCGTGGCGGTGGAGGCCGGCGCGCTGGGGGTGATCCAGTTCAGCTCCGGCTCCACCTCCGCGCCGAAGCCGGTGGGGCTGACCCACGGCAACCTGGTGGCGCAGTTGGAGACGCTTCGGCAATACGTGGCGCCAGGCGGCGAGACGCCGGTGGGCGTGTCGTGGCTGCCGCTGTACCACGACATGGGGCTCATCGGGGCGCTGCTGTCGGCGGTGTACCTGCCCGGGAAGCTGGTGCTGCTGTCTCCGCAGGACTTCCTTGTCCAGCCGGCGCTGTGGCTGCGCGCGCTGTCCCGCCACAAGGGAGTCATCTCGCCCGCACCCAACTTCGCGTACGCGCTCTGCCTCAAGCGGGTGAAGGACGAGGAGCTGGACGGGGTGGATCTCTCCGGGTGGTCGCTGGCGCTCAACGGCGCGGAGCCGGTGTCGGTGGAGGTGCTGCGTCGCTTCTCCGCCCGCTTCGCGCGCTGGGGGCTGCGGCCGGACGCGCTGGTACCGGTCTACGGGCTGTCGGAGGCGTCGCTCGCGGTGACCTTCTCCCCCCGGCGCGCCACGCCCCGCGCGCTGCCGGTGGACGCGCAGGTGCTGGCGGCAGAGGGGCGGCTTGAGCCCGGGAGCCGGGAGCTGGCCTCGGTGGGCTGCGCGGTGCACGGGGTGGAGCTGTGCATCCGGGACGAGGCGGGGGTGGAGCTTCCGCCGGGGCGGGTGGGACGCGTGCACGTGCGGGGCCCCTCGGTGATGCAGGGCTACGACGGCCTGGCCGAGGCGACCGCGGAGGTGCTGCGGGACGGCTGGCTGGACACGGGGGACCTGGGCTTCGAGCACGAGGGGGAGCTGTTCCTCTACGGGCGGGCGAAGGATGTGCTGGTGCTGCGGGGCGCGAACCGGGCGCCGCAGGAGTTCGAGGAGGCGTTGGACGGCCTTGTGGGCGTCCGGCCGGGCTGTGCCGTGGCGCTGGGCCACGTGCCGGAAGGGGCGGAGGGCGAGGAACTCCTGCTGCTGGTGGAGGCGCTGGAGGAGTCGCCCGAGGATCTCGAGGCCCAGGTGCGGGCCGCCGTGGCCGCACGGACACAGGTGACGCCGGGGGAGGTGGTACTGCTGGCGCCCGGGACGCTGCCGCGGACCTCCAGCGGGAAGCTGCGGCGACGGGAGGCGCTGCGGCAGTACCTGGCGGGCACGCTGTCCCCTCCCCGCCCGGTCAACGCGCTCACGGTGGGAGCGGAGCTGGCGCGCTCGGCGGCCGGGTACCTGCGGAGCCGGCTGACATGAGGGTGGACGTGGCCGTGGTGGGCGGAGGCCCCGTGGGGCTGGCCGCCGCGCTCGAGTGCCGCGCGCGGGGGCTGTCTGTGGCGGTGTTCGAGCGCCGGCCGGGCGCAGACGTGGACAAGGCCTGCGGCGAGGGGCTGATGCCCCGGGCGGTGCGCTTCCTGGCGCGGCACGGCGCGATGGCCAGGCTGTCGGACCAGGACTTCAGCCCCTT
>VGRA01000303.1 GCA_016875515.1 Deltaproteobacteria bacterium
AGTCTGCCCCGTCCGTGAACACGGGCTCCCGGTCAAACGCCTCGAAGCGCTGCAGGCACAGGTAGTTGGAGCGCCCCTTCAGCAGCGCCGCCCGGAACGCCATCCCCACCTTTTCCTGCAGGAGCGGGATGTCCTTGAAGAAGACCTGCTCCTGCAGGTTGCGCGTGGCGGTGGACACCACCACCTTGCGGCCGGAGAGCACCGCGGGTACCAGGTACGCGAGCGTCTTGCCCGTCCCCGTGCCAGCCTCGGCGAGCAGCACCTCCCCCTCCTCCAGCGCCGCCTCCACCGCCTGCGCCACGCGCAGCTGCTCGGGGCGGTGCTCGTACCGCTCGAGCGCCACCTCCAGCGCCCCGCCCGGCCCCAGCACCTGCTCCACGGAGATTTTCACTCGTCCCGCCCCGCCATCACCTGCAGGAGCAGGAGCAGCAGCCCCAGCGCCCCGGCCAGCCCCACCCAGAGCACCTTCCGGTTGCCGCCCGCCGCGGGGGCCTGGCCGGCCGGCTTCACCGCCGCGGCGGCGAACACCGTCACCCGCCGCAGCAGCTCCTCGCGGCCCCGCGCCGCCATGGCGTCCCCCTCGTTCCGCGCCAGCCGAATCTGGTACAGCCTTGCAACCTGCGGCAGCGCCTCCTCCGCCTGCGCGCGGGCGAGCAGCTTGTCGTGCGCGGCGGGGTCCTCCCACCTCTTGAGCAGCTCGCGGAAGGCCCGGTCCAGCCCGGGCCGCAGCGCGTGCTCGGCCGGCACGAAGCGGGCATACGCCAGCCCGCACTGCGCGCAGTAGACCGCCCCGGCGGGCCGCACCGCCACACACTTCGGACATCGGCCCGCGGGCACGGCGTAGGGGTCCTCGCCGGCTGGCGCGGGAGGGGTGGCCGGGGCCGAAGCCGCCACGGGCAGCGTCACCGCGGCGGGCGGCGCCTCGGCAGCCACCTCACCGGCCACCTCCACGTCCACCTCCGCCCCGGCGACCATCCCGAGGCTTCCCTCCGCGCCGCAGCGGCCGCACGTGGCCAGCACCTGCCCCGAGGCCACGCGCAGGGACGCGGCCTCGCCCAGCCGCTCGCAGGCATCACACAGGAGCTTCACGGCAGGGGCACCAGGCGCAGGGGGGCGGGCATGAGACAAGCCCAGAAAAGCACGAAACAGCCCGCGCAGACCCACTTCCTCCGGGCCGAGAGCGGCAGCTGCTCGTCCAGCAGCGGCGGGTGGCGCACCTTCACCACGAAGGCGGCCACCAGCAGCCACGCCGCCCACGAGGCCGCGTGGAACAGCGCGAACCAGGCCAGCCCTGCCAACGCCACGCGCCCCACCCCCACCGCCCACCGCCTGCCCAGCCACGCGTAGGCCACGTGCCCCCCGTCCAGCTGCCCCACCGGCAGCAGGTTGAGCAGCGTCACCAGCAGCCCGAACCAGCCGGCCACCACGAGCGGGTGGCTCTGCACGTCCATCCCGTCCGGCAGCGGCCCCTTGAGCAGCCAGCGGAGCAGCAGCAGCAGCGGCGGGTCCCCGAAGACGAAGGCGAAGCCACCTGCCCCCCTGGGAGACTCGAAGGAGACGCCGCGCCACGCCGCCCACGCGCGCTGCGCCACGTCCCACAGCGAGCCCTCGGCCGGCCACGACGGGGGCGGCAGCCCCGCGGGCACCACCGGGGACAGCCACAGCCCCACCGCCAGCACCGGCACCGCCAGCGCCGCCCCGGCCAGCGGCCCCGCCGCGCCAATGTCCACCAGCGCGTCCCGGTGCGGGATGGGCGAGCGCACCCGGATGACCGCCCCCAGCGTCCCCACCCCCAGCAGCGGGGCCGGGATGAAGTACGGCAGCGTGCAGTCCACGCCGTGCCGCCGGGACATCACGTAGTGGCCCATCTCGTGGGTGCCGAGGATGGACAGGAGCGCCACCGCGAACATCCCCGCCCCGGCTACCCCCTCGCCCCCGCCGCCGAAGGTGACGAGGAAGGTGAAGAACGTGGAGCCGAGCGTCAGGGCCAGCAGCCCAAGGTGCAGCCCCGGACGGAGGCGGTTGGAGGCGGGCGAGGACATGGGCGGAAGTCGAGGCGAGGCGACAAGAGTGTTCTCCGGGCAGCCGCCGCGCAACGGCGCCTGCTTGGCAGTCCTCCGCGCCGTCCCCGCCCTCCGGCCTCCCTCGCAGTCCTGCCGCCCGAAGGAGCACGCCCCGCCATGTCCCTGCTGCGCCGAAGCGTCCTGCTGTCCCTCCTCTCCGCCTCTGCCGCCTGCACCAGCGTGGAGACCGCCACCGTGGGGGCGGGAGACCTCGCCGGCCCCGGGCAGGCCATGGCCGTCATCCAGGGCCAGTCGCTCGGCTACACCGTGCTGTTCCACTACGTGGACCTGGCCCACTCGGACCTGGACACGGTGGTGAACAAGCTGCTCGTGGCGCAGGCCAAGGCCATGGGGGCCTCGCGCGTGGAGCTGAAGGCGGCCACCACCACCCCGCGCAGCGGCATCTTCGCGCTGGTGGGCGCCGTCCCCATGGTGGACGCGCCGGCCCCCTATCTCAACCTGCTCAGCTTCACGAACGCGCGCGCCGTCGGGGTGGCCATCAAGTAGGCTGGCACCCCGCGTGAGACTGCCGGCCACCCACCTCCTTGTCGCCGCGGCCCTGCTGGGCGCTGCTGCCGCCTGCGAACAGGGCGGCGGCAAGGCCCACTCGCACGCCGTCGGGGATCTGCTCGCAGAGGTGCGTGCCCGGCTCGCCGAGCGGGAGAAGAAGATTGCCGGCTTCGCCCTGACGGCAGAGGTGACGGAGGGGCCCCACACCGCCACGTACGAGTTCTGGTTCCGCGCCCCCAACAAGATGCGCGGGGACATCACCGAGCCTGCGTCCTTCTCCTATGCCTTCGACGGGCGGTTCCTCTACCAGCAGAGCGACGAGCGCCGCGCCCTGCTCATCGCGGAGCTGGACCCGGAGAAGGAATCCACCGCGGTGGACCTCCTGCAGACCTTCTCCCCCTTCGCCCCTGAGGGCTTCCGCACGCCGCTCATCCGCAAGGACGGGGCGCTCGTCCAGCGGGTCAAGCACCCGCTCGCCGCCGAGGCGGTGGAGGTGAAGCAGACGCTGCGCATTGACGGCTATGCGCACAGGTTGACGTACGTCCTGCGCTGGCCCTCCATGGACTTCCTCGGCAAGACCGTCTCGTCCAGGGCCGGCACGGTGGAGACGCGCGTGGAGCGCGAGTCCTGCGTGGAGTCGCTCGGGCTGTGCTTTCCCCGCGAGCTGTCCGACTGGTCCGAGGGACGGAAGACGACCACCACCGTCATCCCGGACCTGGACTTCCAGGAGATCCTCCCCCACGAAGCCTTCCAGCTGGACGCCCCGCGCGGCTTCTTCATCCAGCAGCATTTCCTGGACGGTGGCACCGTGGAGCGCCGCCGGTAGGCCGCTGCCGCCTACGCCCGCCGCTGTCGGCGAAGCCCGGCCAGGAGCAGCAGGGCCGCCCAGGGCAGCGCCCCGGGCCCGGGCAGCGCCGCGCAGCCGAAGCCCCCTACCGCCTCCTGGTCCGCCACGGCGCGGCGCAGCTCCGCCGGGTCCACCCGGTGCACCGTCACCCGCTCCACCAGCACCTCGCCGTTGAGGCCGTGGGCCACCACCTCGAGCGCGTTCTCCCCCATCTGCAGCGGCACCACCGCGGCAAAGCCCCCGGCCCCGAACAGCTGCCCCCCCACGCCGTTCACCTGCACGGAGGTGGGCTGGATGCCCTTCACGGTGCCGAAGACGCTCACCTCGGCAACGGCCAGCTTCACCCCGTCCAGCGGCGCGGAGACGTCGATGCCCAGGTCCTGGGCCACCGGGTCCTGTCCCGGCGTCACCGGCACGCGGATGTCCAGGCGCGCGTCGTCCGGCAGCGTCACCGTCTCCCCGCGGGTGAGGAATCCGTCCCGCCTCACCACCAGCCGCACGTCCCCGGCGCGGTCCGAGTCCAGCCCGAAGCTGCCGTCCGGCCCGGTGGTGGTGCTGGAGAGGACGGCCGAGTCCGCGGTGCTGAGCAGCGAGACGGTGGCCCCCTCCACGCGCGCCGCCTCGTCCCCCACCTGGTAGACGAAGCCGGAGAGCCCTGCGCGGAAGGTGGCCTTCACCTCGGCGGCACCCACGTTGCCCGCCGCGTCCTTCGCCGTGACGCGGACCGTGTTCAGCCCGGGGCGCAGCTTCACCTGCGTGGCGAAGAGGCCGGCGGACACCGCGGCCTGCACCGGGGCGCCGCCGTTGAGGGAGACGTCCACCGCGCCCACCGCGCCGCGGTCATCCGAGGCGCTGCCCGTCACCGTGACGAGCGCCACCTCGCCCTGCGCCCCGTCCTCCGGCGCGCGGATGGCCACGTCCGGGGGCATGGTGTCTGCCGCGGAGGCGGGCTGCAGCCCCACGTCCACGGTGACCGTCCCGCCCGCGGTGACGACGCGGGTGACGCTGTTGGACTGGTAGCCCGCCGCGGCCGCGGCGAGGGTGACGGTGCCGGGGTTCACGAGGCAGGTGAAGCGGCCGCTGCCGTCCACTGGCG
>VGRA01000304.1 GCA_016875515.1 Deltaproteobacteria bacterium
ACCGCCCCGGCCGGCGTCACCCCGGTGACCTCCAACCGCGCCGCCCCGGAGGCCGTCTCCACGCCGCGCAGCACCAGGTCCCCGGGCACCACCAGCCCCGGCAGCTGAAGCGTGACGCCCAGGTTGTCCGCGGTGGCCGCGGCCCGTCCCAGGGCGCCGTCCGTCAGCGGGCACACCGCCGCGCCGCCAAAGCTGCACGCCGCCCCACGCGAGACCGGCAACCGCCCGCCCCGCGGCACCGTCACCTCCGCGCTCTGGAAGGACAGGTCCACGGACGTCTTCTGCCCGTCCAGCACCCGGTCCCACGCCAGCCGGGCCCGCAGCCCGGTGAAGTCCTCCAGCAGGGCCGCGTCCAGCGCGGTCCCCGGCACCGGCTCCCGCACCTCCCACGCCAGCTGCCCCGTCCCATCCGAAAGCTGGAGCCGGGCAGTGCCCGCCCCCTGCGCCGCGCGCAGGTCCTCGAAGGTGAAGCGCTCGTCCCCGCCCGCGCCCGGCTCCGCAGAGAGGTTCCAAGCCCAGCGGGGCAGCGGCGGCACCACCGGCTGCGTCACCTGCAGCAGCAGCTCCGCCCACCCCGTGGAGCCATCCGCCGCCGGCGCGGGGGCCACGCGGAAGCAGCGCGCCAGGTCCCCCGCCTGCGTGTCCGCCCCGCGGAGCTCGAACGCGTAGCGCCCGTCCGCGTCCGTCGTGGCGGTGGCAAATGGGGTGAGCGTCCCGGTGCAGAGGTTTCCTCCCGAGCGGGACAGCACCACCTCCACCGAGGGGTCCCCCGTGCCCCCCGGCCGCTCCACCCGCCCGGTCAGCGACACCAGCGCATCCGGTGACAGCTCCGAGCGGACGCAGGCGCTGGTCAGCAGCAGCAGCAGGGCGGCAGGGCACAGGCAGGGGAGGTTCACGCCCCTCTGTTTAGCGCGTCTTTCCGCTACAGTGACTTCCCTTTATGGCTCGCTTTGCCACAATCGACGTGGGGACCAACTCCGTGCTGCTGCTGGTGGCAGACCGGGACGCCAGCGGCGGCTTCCAGCCGGTGGCGGAGCGGATGGACATCACCCGGCTGGGGCGAGGGGTGGACGCCACGGGCCTGCTGTCCCCGGAGGGCATGGAGGCCACGCTCCGGGCGCTCGAGGTCTTCGCCCGAGAGGCACAGTCGCTGGGATCCGAGGGGCTGGCGGTCTCTGCCACGAGCGCGGCGCGGGACGCCCGCAACGGCGCAGAGTTCCTCGCCTCTGCCCGCGCCCGCGCCGGCGTCACGGTGGAGATCCTCCCCGGGGAGCTGGAGGCCCAGTATTCCTTTGACGCGGTGGCCGGGGATGCCGCCGTCTGCCCGCCGGGCGCCCCGGTGGTGGTGGTGGACATTGGCGGCGGCTCCACCGAGCTCGTCTACGGCCGCGGCCCCACCGTCACCTACCGCCACAGCTTCGACGTGGGGGCGGTCCGCATGACCGAGCGCTTCCTGCGGGGAGACCCGACCTCGGCCGCATCGCTCGCCGCGCTGCGCGCCTTCCTGGACGGGACGTTCTCCCCGCTGCCCGCACGCGCCGAGGGCCAGCGGCTGGTGGGCGTGGCCGGCACCGTCACCACGCTCTACTGCGTCCAGCACGCCATCCACCCGTACGACAGCCGGCGGGTGCACGGCGGCACGCTCTCCGCCGCGCAGCTGTCAGGGCTGGTGGACCGGCTCGCCGCGCTGCCCCTCTCTGAGCGCGCCCGCCTGCCGGGGCTGGATCCCCGCCGCGCGGACGTGGTGGTGGCCGGCGCCCTCGTCCTCGACGCGGTGGTGCGCCGCCTGGGCGCCCCGTCCCTCGCGGTGAGTGACCGCGGCCTGCGCTGGGGCCTGCTCGCCGCGCGCTTTGGAGTGACCGCCCATGGTTGACGCCGCAGCCCCTGCCCGCCCCGCCGTCCCCGGGGCGGCCTTTGGCCTGGCCGTCCTCACCTTCATCAACCTGCTCAACTACCTGGACCGCTACATCGTGGCCGGGGTGCTGACGCAGGTGCAGGAGAGCCTGCACATCAACAAGGAGCAGTCCGGGCTGCTCGGCAGCCTCTTCATCGTGGTCTACATGCTGGCCTCGCCAATCGGCGGCTGGCTCGGGGACAACTACCCCCGCCGGCTCCTGGTGGGCGGCAGCGTCCTGCTCTGGAGCCTGGCCACCATCGGCTCGGGGCTGGCCACCACCTTCCCGCAGTTGCTCGCCGCCCGCTCCGTCATCGGCATTGGCGAGGCGGGGTACGCCACCGTGGCCCCCGCCATCATCGCGGACCTGTTCGCCCGGGACCGGCGGGTGAGCATGCTCTCCGTCTTCTACCTGGCCATCCCGCTCGGCGCGGCGCTCGGCTACGCGCTCGGGGGCTACATCGGCCACCACTACTCGTGGAACGCCGCCTTCTTCGTGGGCGGGGCGCCCGGCATCCTCTTCGGCGTGGCCGCCTTCTTCATGCCCGAGCCCGCCCGCGGCGCGTCCGAGGATGGCCCGGTGGAGAAGGTGCCGGTGTTGGACGGGATTGCAGCCCTGCGCCGCAACGGCCTGTACTGCTTCAACACCGCGGGGCTGACGCTGATGACCTTCTCCATCGGCGGGCTGGCGTTCTGGATGCCGCAGTTCCTGGAGAAGGAGCGCGGGCTGTCGGCAGACAGCGTGGGGTTCGCCTTCGGGGCCACCACCGCCGTGGCCGGCATTCTCGGCACCGTGGCAGGGGGATGGCTGGGGGACGCGGCAGACCGCCGGCGCCCCTTCGGCAGCATGTGGGTGTCCGGTGCGGGGCTGCTGCTCGCCACGCCGTTCATGCTGCTGGCCACCGTGGCAGAGGCCCCGGCGGCCATCTTCGGCTTCATCTTCCTCACCCAGTTCTTTGTGTTCCTGAACCAGGGCCCCATCAACTCCGCGCTCGTCAACGCCGTCTCCCCCGGCTTCCGCGCCTTCGCCATGGGGCTCAACGTGCTGGTCATCCACCTGCTCGGGGACGCCGCCTCGCCCACCGTCATCGGCTGGATTGGAGACCACTCCTCGCTGCAGACCGCCATCCGGGTCAACGCGCTGCCGGTGCTCCTGGGCGGCGTGGTGCTGGTGGTGGGGGTGCGGATGCTGGTGAAGGACCGCACGGGGGAAAGCGCGGCGGCGTGACGCTCACCTGGCGGCCGTGACGCGCGCGCGGTACTCCGCCGCGAGCGCCTCCATCTCCGCCTGGAGCAGGGCCCCTTCCCCGAGCAGCCCGGACTTCAGCTTCGCCCGGCTGGCGAGCGCGAAGAAGACCGCCACGTCCCGTCTCACCTCCGCCACCTGTCCCAGGAAATAGCCGGTGAAGCCCGCGAGCGGCACGGACACCAGCGCCACCGCCAGCCCCACCGGCAACCCGAACGCCCACCCCGCCGCCACCGCGCAGAGGGCCACCCACGGTGGCCCCAGCCCCAGCAGCGCCAGCAGCTTGAACGTGGCCCGCAGGTCCAGTTCCACCTCCTTGCGGCGGATGACGGCCCGGGCCAGTTGGTAGGGCGCGGCGAACAGCACCACCCCCAGCGCGTACAGCGGCAACCCCAGCCCCAGCAGCACGGCGTGCTTGAGCACGAAGCGCACCACCGGCCACGGCCGGTACTGGACTGAGAGTTGGTCCGGCGAGGCCTGCACCAGGTCCAGCCGGCGCTGGAAGGCCACCATGCGCCGCCGCAGCTGCTCGAAGCGCTCCGGCTGCTCCTGCCGGAACAGCGCGAGCCCGCGGGCAAAGCGCCCCAACCGCTCAGCGTCGTCCGGCGCCTCCTTGAGCGAGAGCGCGTACAGCTGCTCGGCAAGCCGCACGAGCGGCAGGTCCTCCCACTGCTCCAGGTTCACGGTGACGGCGCGCAGCTCCGCGGCCATGCGCTCCGTCAGCGCCCGCACCTGCGCCGCCTCCTCCGCCTCGGTCGCCGGCACGTAGGCCGCCACGTCAACGGGCGCACCGAACTGCACCACCGCCCGGCTGCGGAAGCGCTGCTTCTCCCCGTACGTCAGCCCCACCGGCACCACGCGCAGCTGCGCCCCCCGGCGCGCCACCCGGAACGCAATGCGCGCCGCCCCCGTCTTCAGCTCCGCCAGCTGCGGCTCGCTGTGGCTCTTCCCCTCCGGGAACAGCGTGATGGCGCGGCCCGCGCAGAGAGCCTCCGCCGCCGCCTCCAGCGAGCCCTCGTTCCTGGCCATCTGGGACGGATCGTCCTGCTTGCGGTACACCGGAAGCGCCCTCAGGGCCCGCATCACCGCCCCCAACACCGGGATGGAGAAGAGCGTGGACTTGGCCAGGAACGTCACCTCCCGCGGCAGCACCGCGAAGAAAAGGGCCGGGTCCACCATCCCGTTGGGGTGGTTCCCCACGAACAGTACCGGGCCGTCCACCGGGACGGGCGCACCGGCCGCCGGGCGCACCTCCAGCCGGTAGAAGCTGCGCAGGGCGAACGCCACGACCGCTCGGAGCAGGGGGTAGAGCACGGCGCGACACTATACCCCCCGCCCCCGCCCGCCCCGCCCCAGAAGAGGCCG
>VGRA01000305.1 GCA_016875515.1 Deltaproteobacteria bacterium
GACGTCCCCGTGGAGCCGGTGGCCGCCCCGCCCCCGGCGGGGACGGTGGTGGCACGCACCCCGGACGCGCCCCCCTTCTGGCGCCCCGCCGTCCGCCTGGACGTGCGGGCCTCGGGACAGGCGGCCAGCGGCTTCCCGGTGGACAGCCTCGGCGGCCGCGCCGCCCCCTCGCCGCTCGACACCCGCTTCCGCATTGCGCCGGAGCTGGGGGTGGGCCGCTTCCGCGCGCTCGCGGAGGTGGACGCCTTCTCCGGGGCGTGGACCGGGCTGCCCTCGCAGGCGCCAGGCTACGGGCTGCAACCCTTCCCGTCCGCCCAGCCGCTGGAGCTGCGCCAGGCCTTCGGCGAGTTCAAGGGGAACACCTGGTTCGTCCGCGTGGGGCAGCAGGTGAACCAGTGGGGGCTGGGGCTGCTGGCCAACAGCGGGGCCCGGGACGCGGCGGCGGGCGACTTCGGGGACGCGCGGCTGGGGGATCTCACCTGGCGTGCGCTCGTGGCGGGCCGGCCGCTGTTCGGGCTGGGCGGCGCGTGGCAGGCGGTGGAGCCGGCGCTGGCGGTGGACCTGGTGCGACGGGACAACTTCTCGGACTTCTACGGCGCGGGGGAGCAGGCGCTGCAGGGCGTGCTCGCGCTGCGCTTCAAGGTGAACGACCAGAAGGAGCTGGGCATTTACTCCGTGCTGCGGCGCCAGCGGGCGGCCGGCGCAGGCGAGGACGCGCGCTCCACGGACGTCGTCATCGTGGACGCCGCGGGCAAGTGGGCGTGGGCGCTGGGCGAGGAACTCCAGGCCACCGCGGGGTTCGAGGCGGTGACCATCCAGGGCAGCACCACGCAGGCCCGGACGGACGCCTTTCCGCGCCACCGCGTCTCGCAGTTCGGCGGCGCGTTCAAGACGGGGCTCGCGTGGGGGCGGCACGCCGCGTTCTTCGATGGCGGCTTCGCCTCCGGGGACCAGAACCCGTACGACGGCGTCATTCAGAATTTCCGGGCCCACCCGGACTTCAACGCCGGGTTCATCCTGTTCGACCAGGTGGTGGCCACGCAGTCCGCCCGCCTGGTGGGGCTGGCCACCGATCCACTCATCGTGGGCGTCCCGCAGGACGGCGCGCAGCTGCTCGCCACCCGCGGCTCCATCAGCGGGGCGGCGTGGCTGTTCCCGCGGCTGAAGGCAGGCGTGCGCGAGTGGCTGGACGTGTACGGCGGCCCCATGCTGGCGTGGACCACGGCGAAGCCGGTGGACCCGTACGCGGCGCGGCTCAACGGCGGCGAGTCCCTCAACTCCCTCGGGGGCCGCCCGGGCGGCTTCCTCGGGGCGGAGCTGGACGTGGGCGTGCAGGCCCGGACGAAGGTGCTGGACGGACTGCTGCTCTCCGCCACCGCCGAGGCGGGCGTGCTGCTTCCCGGGGACGGCCTCCGGCTCCCCTCCGGCAACCCCATGGGGGCGGTCTATTCCGGCCGCCTCCGGCTCTCCCTCGGCCTGTGAGCCCCAAGGACCTGACGACCATGCGCCACACACTGATCTCCGCGTTCACCGCCTGCTCGCTGCTGTTCTCCTGCGCCGCCCCGGAGCCGGAGGGGCTCGCCCCCACCCCGCCGGGGGACGGCGCCGCCGTCCGGTTCGACGTGTACGCCCGCCCGCTGCCGGACATGCCGCTGCCCAACGACATTGCCACCCGGTACGATCCTACCTCCCCCACCGGGCGCCGCATCAACGCCTCCCTGGTGGCGGATACGAAGTGGGAGCGCGCCACGCGGCGCGAGCTGGACAAGCTGGACGGCTGGGGCACGTTCGCCCCCATCTCCGTCTCCTTCGACAAGCCGCTGGACGTGGAGGTCTTCTTCGAGCGGCACCGGGACGACTACGAGCCGTCCAACGACGCGGTCTACGTGGTGGACATCTCCGAGGGCTCGCCGGACTACTGCCAGCCGGTGCCGCTGGACCTGGGGGCGGGGAACTTCCCGTTCACCCTGGAGCGGACCGCCTACTTCCCCAACGACACCCACAACGGGGACGACACGCTGGTGTTCGAGCAGAACGAGGAGGACCGGAACGGCAACGGCCGGCTGGACCCGGGCGAGGACCTGGACATGGACGGGGTGCTGGATCACCCCAACGTGCGCCGGCCGGATGCGCCGGGCCACGCCGTGGACAACCTGCTCACCTTCTACGAGCGGGAGACCAACACGCTGATGATCCGCCCCATCGTGGCGCTGCGGGAGAAGACCCGGTACGCGGTGGTGCTGACGCGGCGGCTGGTGGACGAGGACGGGCAGCCGGTGCGCTCCCCCTTCCCCGCCATCAACCACGCGCAGCAGACCGCGGAGCTCCGGCCGCTGCTGCCCTGCCTGGGCCAGCTGGGGCTGGGCACGGCGGACCTGGCCTTCACCTGGAGCTTCAGCACCCAGTCGCTCGCCACGGACATGGTGGCGGTGCGGGACGGGCTGTACGGCGTGGGCTCGCTCTCCTGGTTGGCGGACCAGTTCACGCCGGACGTCTCGCGCGTGTTCGACATGCGGCGCGTGGAGCCGGGCTCCGGGGCGGTGGCCAAGGTGGTGCCCGGCGAGCAGTTCCTCGCCATGGTGGACAGCGTGGCGGAGCTGACCGGGCAGGACTCGAACTCGCCGGAGATCGTCGCCATCAAGGAGGGGGCGAAGTTCATTGGCTACCACGTGATGTTCCAGTTCGAGTCCCCGCAGTTCTTCCGCCGCGTGGACGCGGACGGCAACCGGCTGCCGCTCTACGACCAGGTGTGGGACGTGGACGCGCACGCGGGGAAGGCCTTCACCCGCCCGGAGAAGGTGACCGCGTGGTTGACCATCCCGCGCCCGGGGCTGGGGCCCCAGCCGGCGCCGGTGGCCATCCTCGGCCACGGCTACACGGGCAACAAGATGGACCCGCTCATCTTCGGCGGCTTCTTCGCCCGCCAGGGGGTGGCCACCCTCGGCGTGGAGTGCACGAGCCACGGCACCGGGGTCTCGGCGGAGACGAAGGAGCTGCTGCGCGGGCTGTTCGCCCAGGCGGGGCTGGAGGGGATGGGGCTGGCCTTCCTCGAGGACCGCGCCGAGGACCTGAACGCGGACGGAATCAAGGATTCCGGGGCGGACTTCTGGACCGCGTACGTCTTCCACACGCGGGACGTCGTGCGGCAGTCCGCGGTGGACTACATGCAGCTGGTGCGCGTGCTGCGCGGGTTCGACGGCCAGCGCACCTGGAAGTACGACGTCAACGGGGACGGGAAGCCGGACCTGGCGGGCGACTTCGACGGGGACGGCAAGGTGGAGGTGGGCGGCAGCGCCTCCGTCCACATGATTGGCGGAAGCCTGGGCGGCATCATGGCCACGCTGATGGGCGGGCTGGAGCCCCAGCTGTCCACGGTGGTGCCCATCTCGGGCGGCGCGGGGCTGGGTGACATTGGCATCCGGTCCACGCAGGGGGGCGTGGTGGAGGCGGTCAACCTCCGCATCTTCGCCCCGCTGCTGGTGAGCAAGCAGGAGCAGGACGGCACGCTCGGGCTGCACCAGGTGCTGCCGGACCTCAACGACACCGGGGACCGCCGCATCGCCACGCTGCCCCCGGGACAGCTGCGCGAGGGGGACACGGTGGTGGTGCGCAACCACGCCACCGGCAAGTACCGCTGCGCCCGGGTGCAGGCCGGGGAGCTGTTCCGCGCCGCGGTGGCCTGCGACGAGGGGGACGTGCTGGACCTGCGCTTCTTCCGCGGGCCGCTGCCGGCTTCCACGGAGGACAAGGCCGGGTGCGCCGTGCCGGCGGACGCGACCCCCTACCTGGAGGTGTCCGCGTTCGACCAGGAGGTGAAGTGGCAGGGAAAGACCTTCCCGGCGGGCAACCCGCTGGTGGCGCTGGGGGACGGCTTCGGGGTGCGGCGGGGCTCGGCGGAGATGCGGCGCTTCATCTCCATTGCGCAGCTGGCGCTGGACGCGGCGGACCCGGTCAACTTCGCCCCCAACTGGCACGAGCGCACGCTGCGCTACGGGACGGGAGAGGTGGTGCGCACGCGCGGCGTCGTCAGCACGAGCATTGGCGACATGGCGGTGCCGGCCAGCACCGGGGCGGCCATTGCGCGGGCCGCGGGGCTGCTGGAGTACCGGGTGAAGGATCCCCGCTGGGGCAAGACGCCCAACCAGCTGCTGATAGACACCGGGACCATGGACGCCACCGAGCGCATCCGCCGCCACGTCAACGGGTCCGAGGAGAGCGTGCTGATGGACATCGAGGACTACGCCTCGGTGCCGGGCACGCCGGACGGGTACGACGTGCCGCGGCTGTCACCTCCCCTGCGGCTGGTGGGCGAGGCGCCGCGCGTGGGCGGCATGAGCGGGGCGGTCTTCCCGTTCCTCGTCCCGCGCGGGGCGCACGGCATTGACTTCCCCAACCCGGCCCGCCCCTTCGACGTGGGCACCTTCTTCATCAACACCATGGTGCGCTACCTGGCCACGGACGGCCGCACCTGGCAGTTGGAGGCCTGCGCCGAGGACAACAGC
>VGRA01000306.1 GCA_016875515.1 Deltaproteobacteria bacterium
TACGGCTCCACCACCTACGAGTCCTCCGTCCACCAGGCGGTCTCGGCCCTCACCTCCACCGTGAAGCCGGACCTGGTCCTCATCTCCGGGGACATGGTGGCAGGCCAGCAGTCCGGGCTGGACTACGCGGCCATGTGGCAGGGGTTTCACGCCGCGGTCACCACGCCGCTCACGCAGGCCGGCATCCCCGTTGCTCCAGCCCCCGGCAACCACGACGCCTCTGCCTATGCCGGCTTCGAACCCGAGCGCGCCGAGTACCTCGCCCAGTGGGAGCCCGCGCGCCGCCCCGCCGTACAGATGGTGGACGGCAGCAACTTCCCGTTCCGCTACAGCTTCACGTTCAAGGGCGCCTTCTTCGTGGCGCTGGATGCCACCACGGTGGGGCCGTTGTCGTCTGCGCAGAAGACCTGGGTGCAGCAGCAGCTGGACGGAGCGGTGGGGTACCCGGTGCGCATCGTCTACGGCCACGTCCCCATCCGGCCCACCGCCGTGGGACGCGAGACGCAGGTGATGGGGGACGCGGCGTTCGAGGCCATGCTCAAGGCGCGGGGCGCGCTGTTCGTGGGCGGGCACCACCACGGCTACTACCCGGGCGTCACCAACGGCCTGCGCCACGTGGTCACCCCCTGCATCGGGGCGGGGCCGCGCGCGCTCATTGGCACCTCGGGTGCGTCCCCGCGGGGCTTCGTCGTCATCGACGTCGCTGGGGGGCAGGTCACCTCCGTCCAGGCCCGGACCGGGACCGGCTTCACCTCCACCATTGCCCGGTCCTCGCTGCCGGCCTCCATCAGCTCCGGCAACCACCTGCTCACCCGGGACGATCTCGCCGGGTACTGAGCGGAATGTCGGACGCCCGTCGCACCTTGCTCCGCGCAGGACCACCGAGGGGGGAACATGGGGACGGGCGGACGGCGGGCGGCGGCGGTGCGGCGTGGGCAGTTGTCAGCTGACAACGGACGGCGGAGGATGAAGGGCGGAATGGGGCCTCCGGACGAAAAAAAGACCATCGAGGACGTGGCCCGGGAGCCGGAGGACCGGTACCTGGAGCTGCTGGACGGGGTGATGGTGGAGAAGGCCTCCCCGGACATTGGCCACTCCATGGCCCAGGGGGCCATCACCGGCCTGCTGCAGCCTGCCTACGGCCGGAAGGACGGCCGCGGCGGTGGACCCGGTGGGTGGTGGATTCTCCTCGAGTTGGACATCTCCCTCGGGCGCCATGACTGGGTCCGTCCGGACCTGGCCGGGTACAGGCGGGACAAACATCCCTCCATCCCGAAGACACGGCCGCTGCCGCTCGCCCCAGACTGGGTCTGCGAGGTGGTCTCCGAGAGCAACGCCTCCCGTGACACCGTGCAGAAGGTCCGCCTCTACCACCGCAGTGGCGTGGGCCATTACTGGCTGGTGGACCCGGCCCGGCGCACCCTCACGGTGCTGCGCCACCAGCCAGACGGCTACCAACTCGTCCTCTCAGCGACAGTGGGGGAGCGGGTCCGCGCCGAGCCATTCGAGGCGGTGGAGTTGGCCGTGTCCGACCTGTTCGAGGACACCGGGTAGGCTCGCCTTGAGGGTTTCCATTCCGCCGCGGGGCGTTTAGAGATGCCCCCGTGCGACTGGACCTCCACCGGCACCTCGAAGGCTCCCACAGCGCCGCGGCGTTGCTCGCCGTGGCCCGCGAGTACGGGCTTCAGCACCCGCTGCTCCAGGACGAGGCTGCGCTCCGCCGGGCCCTCGTGCTGACCGAGCCCTCGGACGACGCGTCGAAGTTCTACGCCTGCATCCAGGTGGCAAGGCTGGCCTATGTCCGGCCCGAGGTGGTGGGGGCGCTCGCCTACCGGGCCTTCGCGGAGGCGGCCTTGGAGTGCGACGGCTTCGAGATGCGCGTCAGCCTCTTCTCCATGACGCGCGCGGTGCTGGAGAACCAGCGCGTGGACTGGCGGGCTGGCACGCCCATGGCGTTCGCCGAGCAGGCCCGGGGGCTGCTGCTGCAGGTGCTCGCCGCACGGGACCGCGCTGCCGCGGAGACGGGCACCCCCATGCTGGTGCGCCTGGGCTTCTCGCGCGCTTTTGAAGCGGAGCCGTACCAGCGCGCCGTGGCAAGCGTGGTGGCGGAGCACGCCCGGGCGCTGAGCGGGCTGGACGTGCTCGGCATCGTGAAGGGCGAGGACACCGAACCGCTGCCGTCCGCGTTGCTCTCCATCCTGCGTGGCCTGCGGGGCGTGCTGCCGGACCTCACCGTCCACGCGGGGGAGTTTGCCGGCCGTGTCTCGGTGGACCGCACGCTCCAGCTGGAGCCGCAGGCCATTGGCCACGGGGTGCGCAGCGTGGAGAGCCCGGACACGCTGGAGCAGCTGGCCCGGCGCGGGGTGACGCTGGAGGTGTGCCCCTGCAGCAACCACCTGCTCATCCCCAGCTCGCTCGCCTCGCTGAAGGCGCGCCACGGGGGCCGGCACCCGCTGCCCGTGCTGCAGCAGGCCGGGGTGCACGCCGTGCTGGGCAGTGATGACCCCGCTCCCATGGGGACGGACTTCCGGTCCGAGTGGGCCCGTGCCGGGGCGCTCGGGGCGGACATGGCCCGGCTGGAGGCAGACGCCGCCCGGAGGTGGGCGCAGCTTCAGCCGCCCGGCACCAGGCCCCGTCCCACCGCGTAGCGGGTGAGGGCCTGCGCGTCGTGCAGGTCCAGCTTGCGCATGATGTTGGTCCGGTGGGCGTCTGCCGTCTTGGGGGAGATGCCGAGCAGATCCCCGATGTCCCGGTTGGACTTCCCCTCGGCCACGAGCTGCAGCACCTCCCGCTCGCGCCCGGTGAGCAACTCCAGGCTGTCCTCCACCGACTGTCCTGGCGCCGTCGCGGCGAGCACCGCCTCGGCCTCCGGTCCGTAGAAGGTGCCCCCGGACGCAACCGCCTGAAGCGCCTCCAGCAGGTGGTCCAGGCCGGCCCCCTTCACCAGGTACCCGGCCGCCCCGGCGCGCACCGCTGGCCGCACGTAGTCCTGCCCCGCGTGCATGGAGAGCACCAGCACCCGCGTGCGCGGGGAGACCTCCTTCACGCGCCGCAGCGCCTCCACGCCGTTGAGCCCCGGCATGGACAGGTCCAGGAGCAGCACCTCGGGCTGCTGCCGCTCCACCACCGCGAGCGCCTCCCGGCCGTCTGCCGCCTCGCCCACCACGGAGATGCCGCCCGCGGTGGACAGCAGGGATCGGAGCCCCTGCCGGACGATGGTGTGGTCGTCCGCAATCACCACGCGCGTCATGGCAGCGTCACCTCCACCCGCAGGCCGCCGGCGGGGGCGGGGCCCACGCACGCCTCCCCCCCGAGCAACCGGGCGCGCTCGCGGATGCCCTCGAGCCCCCGGCCGACGGGCGCGTCCGGCAGCTGCCCCGTCCCGTCGTCCTCCACCTGCAGCAGCAGCCCTCCCCCGGGCCGAGCACGGAGCACCACCCGGACGGCGCGCGCGTTGGCGTGGCGGACGGCATTGGCGAGCGCCTCCTGCACCACGCGGTAGCAGGCCGTCTCCGCTTCCGCGGAGAGGCCGGGCACCGACTCGTCCCACGACAGCGTCACCACCAGCCCGGACGCATCCGCCACCGTTGCGCAGTGCCGCTCGAGCGCGCGGCGCAGCCCCAGCTCCGCCAACGCCGCGGGGGCCAGTTGCGCGGTGGAGCGCCGCACCTCCTCCAGCGCCTCGTCCAGCCGCGCGGTGATGCGTGCCACCTCGGAGGCGTCCAGCCCGGCGCGCGCGCGCAGCGCCTGGAGCTCGAGCCGGGCCGCCGTGAGCGCCTGTCCCACCCCGTCGTGCAGGTCCCGGGCAATCCGCCGCCGGTCCTCCTCCTGCAGCGTCAGCGCGAGCCGCCCCAGCAAACGCCGGATGCGCCCCTCGGCCTCCCCCAGCGCCCGCAGCGGCACCCCCAGCAGCACCGCCCCCAGGAACAGCCCCAGCAGGGAGAAGCCGGCCAGCAACTCCAGCGCGGTGGCGACCAGCGGCCAGCCATCCTCGGCCACGTACACCGTGCCCAGCAGCGCGCCCCCTTCGCGCACCTCGGCGCGGCCCCACAGCGCCCAGCGGGGTGGGGGGAGGGCGGCCGAGTCCACCTTGGCCCGCCGCCCGTCGCCGTCCAGCACCACCAGGGCCGTCCGGGACAGGCCGGACTCGGCGAGCCGCTCGGTCAGCTTCGCCGCGCCGTAGCGCCACAGCCCCGGGCGGACCTGCATCTCCGAGCGCAGCGCCTCCCCGGCCCGCGCCGCCTCCTCACGCGCCAGCCGCACCGCGTCCGCGCGCGCCCGGGCGCAGTGCACCAGCGGGGCGGAGAGGGCCACCGTCACGGCGGTGAAGGCCACCACCGGCACCATGCGCGCCCTGAACCAGCGCTTCAGCTCGAGCGTGGTCATGGCAACGCCTCCCCGGGGGCCTCGACGCCGCCAGTGCCCTTCAGGGAGGGGGGCGCGCAACCGCGGCTGCGAGCCGCCGGGTCCCCCCCG
>VGRA01000307.1 GCA_016875515.1 Deltaproteobacteria bacterium
TTGACGAGCGGCGATCTGGTGCTGCAGGCCGAAGGGACGCTGCCCGCCGGCACGCAGGTGACCCTGGACGGTCAGGCGCGGGACTGGCCCACCTTCAAGTCCGGCAAGCCTCGCGCCGCGCTGGAGGTGCGGGTGCCGGGGGGGCGTCACGTGGTGGAGATCACCGCCCCGGGGTACGTCCCGTGGAGCGCTGAGCTGAACGTGGACGCCCGCGGCAAGCTCGTGGAGGAGGTCTCGCTCGCCCGGCAGGCAGTGAAGGTGAAGGTGTCCTTCATGCCCGAGGCGGCGCAGGTGAAGGTGGACGGCAAGGTCCTCCGCGAGGCGGGCGGCGCCGGGCCGCTGGAGCTGGAGATCAGCGCGGACGCGGAGCTGGAGCTGTCCGCCCCGGGGTACGTCACGCAGAAGGCCCGCGTGTCCCCTGCGGACGCCGAGAAGGGGACCTCGGTGGAGCTCAAGCCGGTGCGCCACGCCTACGCGCTCACCTCGGAGCCGCTCGGGGCGGCGGTCTTCGTGGACGGCAAGGACGCCGGGAAGGTGACCCCGGCGGTACTTAAGCTGTCCGTGGGCCAGAAGGTGGAGCTGCGCGCGCCCTGCCACGACGCCGCCACCGTGGTGTTGACCGCGCCTGCGGACCCGGAGGAGCTCGTCCAGCTGGCCGGTACGCTCGCCCGGCAGCCCAACTGCAAGTAGGGGGGAGAGATGTCCAACCAGCGCGCTGCACCCGCAGACCCGCTCGAGGGGCTGCCGGCGTGGGCCCGGCGGCTCGCCGAGCGGTACTTCACCCAGACGGTCAGCACCTTCCTGCTGCACGGGGCGGTGAGGGATCTCCAGCCGGTGCGCCGTGCCGGCGGGACGGCCTTCGTGCCGCTGCGGGAGTTCCTCGGCGAGGAGCTCTTCGGCGGGCGGGATCACGTCGTCACCTATGACCGGTCCGCCGGCATCCGTGGCTACGGGCGGGAGACGCAGGCGGACCTCCAGCGCGCGCTCGCCGCGTACGACACGCTGTATGGAACGGACTTCGCGCGCAGCACGCCGCGCGAGCCGGGGCGGGCGCTGCAGATCCTGGAGAACTACCTCCGCACCCGCGTGGCGGACGGGAAGTCGGTGGCGGTGGTCATTGACTTCGCGGAGACGTTGGCGCCGGCCGGGGAGATGGGCGGGCTGTCCAGCGAAGACCGCTTCGTCCTGGCCACGCTCACCAAGTGGGCGCACGATCCGCAGTTCCTCCGCGGCGACCTCTCCATCGTCCTCGTGGCGGAGAATCTGGCGGAGATGTCACCGCGGCTCGCCCGCAACCCGTACGTCTCGCTGATTGACCTGCCGCTGCCGGGCGAGTCCGAGCGGCTCGCCTTCATCGAGGCGCGGCTGTACGGCCTGGACGTGGCGGCGGTGACGGAGATTCCCCCGGCAACCCTGGCGCGGATGACCGCGGGGCTGTCCCGCGTGAACCTGGACCGCGTGCTGACGGAGGCCACGGACCGGGGCATCCGCATCACCTCCTCGGTGCTGAAGGAGAAGAAGAAGGAGCTCATCCAGGCGGAGGCGCACGGGCTCCTGGAGTTCATCGAGCCGCCGTACACCCTGGACACCGTGGCCGGCCACGTGGGGGCCAAGAAGATGCTGAAGGCCTCCGCTGCCGCGCTCAAGGCGGGCCACCTGGGCGTGGTGCCCATGGGGTACCTGGTGAGCGGCCCGGTGGGCACCGGCAAGACGTTCATGGTGACCTGCTTCGCCGGGGAGCTGGGCATCCCGTGCGTGAAGTTCCTCAACTTCCGCAGCCAGTGGCAGGGGGTGACGGAAGCCAACCTGGAGAAGATCTTCAACCTGCTGAAGGCGCTGTGGCCGGTGGCGGTGATGGTGGACGAGGCAGACACCATGCTTGGCAACCGCGCGTCCGGTGGGGACAGCGGCACCTCTGCGCGGGTGTTCGGCTCCATTGCCAGCTTCATGGGCAACACAGAGTACCGGGGGAAGATCCTCTGGTTCCTCCTCACGGCGCGGCCGGACCTGCTGCCCATTGATCTCAAGCGGCAGGGCCGGGCGGAGGAGCACCTGGCGCTCTTCTACCCGCAGGAGGACGCGGAGCGGGAGGAGCTGTTCCTGGTGCTCTGCAAGAAGGTGAAGGTGGACGCGGACATCCCGGCCTTCGTGCCGCTGCTGACAGAGCGGGCGCGGCAGTTCTCCGGTGCAGACATTGAAGCGGTGCTGGTGCGGGCGCGGTTCCGGGCGCTGGTGGACGGGCGGCAGAAGGTGACGGGGGAGGATCTCCAGGCGGTGCTGGCGGACTTCCTGCCCCCCAGCTACCCGCTGGAGATTGAGCTGCAGAACCTGCTCGCCGTGCAGGAGTGCACCAGCCGGGAACTGCTGCCGGCTGCGTTCCGGGACTTGCGCCGTGAGGAGATCTCCGCGCGCGTGTCCGAGCTTAAAGCGCTGCTGCGCGAGGCGTAGGCAGCTGTAAGCGCGTGTCGGTGCGTGTCCCCCGGCTGCCGGGCCGTTCACTTGACGCTACAAGCCTGAGGCGGGAGGCTATCTACCCGCCGCTCCTAAAGTTTGTCGCTGACCGTGACGAAAGACGCGCAGGGCCTTCCGACCGGTAGGCCCCCCATGTGTCGTTCCCTCCCGAAGTCGCAACCCTGAGGTCATCTCTATGAATCGAACTCGCAACAAGAAGCAGTCTGGCTGGATCGTCGGCGCGCTCGCCAGCGCGTCCCTGGCGCTCGGCTGTGGTGGTCCCCAGGGCTCCGAGCAGGTGGGGCCGCCGGAGCTGCCGTCCCCGGACAACGACGGCATCGCGGAGCTGACCCAGCCGCTGGCCACCCCGTCGGGCGGCTCGTGCCGTTGGTTCGCCACGGCGGACTCCAGCGCGAGCCCCGTGGCCATCAAGGGCGAACTGCGCATCACCATTGATGCGAACGAGACCTTCGTGCTCGCCAATCACGCCCTCAGCGGCAACGTGCTGCTGAACGGGTTCGAGAAGACCTGCTACGCCGGCACCGGCACCACGGTCACCTCCCTCAAGGCCTCCGACGTGAAGGCCATCACGGTGGGCGAGGCCAGCGGCACCACCACCCTGGTGCTCGACTTCGCCAACGGCAGCTTCGGCGCCGGGGTGACCGGCACCTCCGGCTCTGGTGTGACCGTCGCCTCCGGCGTGGACAACGTGAAAATCCGCACCGGCTCCGCCGGCGACAAGCTGGCCTTTGGCCTGGATGGAACGAGCAACAGTCGGGCGGACTTCGACGGCAAGGCCCCCGCCGACATCACCTTCTCCGGCAGCCCGGCCATCACCGTGAACAGCGGCTCCGGCGCGGACTCGGTGGATGCATCCGGTTCCACCACGCTGTTCGGCACCGGCGCGGCCGCCTTCAGCCTGTCGCTGTCCGTCTATGGCGCGGGGGATGCGGACACCCTCACCGGCGGTGCGGGCGGGGACAGGCTCTTCGGCGGCGCCGGCGCGGACACCATCCGCGGCGGGGCGGGCAACGACAAGATCTGGGGCGGACAGGGCAACGACAGCCTGTACGGCCAGGGTGGCTCGGACATTGTGGTCGGTGAAGAGGGCAGCGACACCGTGTTCGAGACCAGCGGCACGGCGGACGACACCGGCACCGAGAGCGGCGCGGATCGCCTCTACGGCTGGCTGAACAACGACCAGGACGGCAACGGCGTCTCCGACACGCTGGACTCCCCTGCGCTGCCGGCCATTGTCTCCACCTCGGGCGCTGCGCTGAATGCCGAGCCTGCCAGCGACTTGGACACCATCTCCTATGCCGGCCGGACTGTGGCGGTGGTCGTCTCGCCGGGCACGGCGACGGCGGCCGCGGCGCGCACCACCTATGACGCGGCCTGCGGCACCACGGGCATGTTCTGCTTCGTCAACCAGGGCACTACGTCCGAGTTCGCGGCGGACGCCAACGACGGCGAGTCCGGCGAGGGCGACATGGTGCGCGGCGACTTCGAGATCATCATCGGCTCGGACCACAACGACACCTTCTACAGCGGCCCGGGCAACGAGACCTTCCAGGGCGGGATCGGCAACGACACCTTCTTCTCCACCCGTGACGCCACGGACGTGGACGGCTCCGACGTGTTCACGGGCGGTACAGGTGACGACACCGTTTCGTACCGCGCCCGGAGCACCGCGGTGTGCGTGTCCATTGCCCCGTCCACCAGCACCACCGCGGACAAGAACGACGGAACGGCCAGCGCCTGCTCGGGCAGCCAGTCCGTGGTGGGCGGCGTACTGACCTTCACCCAGACGGTCACCTCCACCGAGAACGACGACGTGCAGTCGGACATCGAGATCGTCGAGGGTGGCGGCGGGGCAGATGTGATCGTCGGCAACGGCTCCAGCAACGTGCTGCGCGGGGGCGGCGGGGCTGACACCCTGGCCGGCCAGGGCGGCGACGACATCTTCGACGAGGCGTACGGAATGGGGGTGGACCACGTCACGGCCAACACCGCCAACG
>VGRA01000308.1 GCA_016875515.1 Deltaproteobacteria bacterium
CGAGGCCGTGGGACAGGTCGCCCCACGGCCCGGCGGTGCGGCTACCGCGTGGGCTGCGGCGCAGCCTCCATGTCCAGCTCCTGCGTCCGGCGGCGGACCAGCTCCACCAGGGTGCGCACGCCCACGCCGGTGGCTCCCTTGCCGAAGTAGCCGCGCTCGCGCGGGGAGGTGGACGGGCCGGCGATGTCCAGGTGCACCCAGGGCGTCTCGCCCACGAACTCCTTCAGGAACAGCGCCGCGTTGATGGAGCTGCCCCAGCGCTCGCCGGAGTTCTTCATGTCCGCGATGTCGCTCCGCAGCGCGTCCTTCTGCATGTCCGACAGCGGCATGCGCCACATCTCCTCGCCCGCGCCGCGCGCCGCCTCCAGCACGGCCCACGCGGTGGGATCATCCGAGCCCCACAGCCCGGTGATGTAGTTGCCGAGCGCGATGACGCACGCGCCGGTCAGCGTGGCCAGGTCCACCAGCGCGTGCGGCTTGAGCTCCGTGGCCCAGGCCAGCACGTCCCCCAGCACCAGCCGCCCCTCGGCGTCCGTGTTGGTGATCTCCACCGTCTTGCCAATGCGGCTCCGCAGCACGTCCCCGGGCCGGTAGGCGTTGCCCGACGGCATGTTCTCGCAGGCGCCCATCAGGCCGTGCACGGGGAAGGGGGGCTTGAGCTTCGCCACCACCTGCATGGCCCCCAGCACCGCGGCGCTGCCCGCCATGTCCGTCTTCATGTCCACCATGCCGTCTGCCGTCTTGAGCGAGAGGCCGCCCGAGTCAAACGTGATGGCCTTGCCCACGAAGACGAGCGGCTTGCGCGCCGCGGCCGCCGGGTCCTTCGGCACGTAGCTCACCTGGATGAGCTTGGGCTCCTCCACGCTGCCGCGCGCCACGCCCAGGAACATCCCCATCTTCAGCGCGGTGATCTCCTCGCGCCCCTTCACGTCCACGGCCAGCCCGGCCTTCTCCGCCAGGGCCACCGCGTACCCGGCCAGCTTGGAGGGGGTCATGTCCTCGGCCGGCTCGTTCACCAGGTTGCGCGCGTTGTTGGTGGCGGTGGCCACCAGCACACCCAGGCTCAACTGGACCGCCATCTCCTTCGTCTCCGGGTGGGACTCGGGCAGGAGCAGCTGCACCTGGCCCAGCTTCGGGGCGGCCTTCTCCTCCCTGTTGGTGGTCCGGTACTTGTCGAACTTGTACGCCCCCAGGACGAAGCCCTCGGCCGCCGCCTTCACGCAGGCGTCGAACTCGCGCGTGGAGGGCAGGGCGAACACCACGTCCACCGCGCGCAGGCGGGCGGACAGCTTCGCCGCGCGGCCGGCCAGCAGCCGGAGCGTCTCCGCGTCAAACTTCGCCCGGGCACCCAGTCCCATCAGCACCACGCGGCTCGCCCGCAGCTTGCCGTGCGTGTGCAGGACGAAGGACTGCTCCGCCTTCGCCTTGAACCCCTCGGCCGCCGCCGCCTTGAGCAAGAGCCCGCGGGTGGCCGCGTCCGCCTTCTTCAGCGGGGCGGGCATCTTCTTGCGGTCCGCGAGGTCCGCGTCGAACAGCGGGAGGATGACCAGGTCCGCGCGGGCGCGGGTGACGTCTGCTGCCAGGAAGCTGAACTTCATGGGGGAGGACTCCTGAGCCTTCGGGGTGGGAAAAAGTGGCGGGCGGGACACTAACCGCGGGAAACCTGCTGGAAAAGCGCGCTGTTCAGCGGAAGATGGGTCCCCGGTTTCACACATGCCCGCTTTGCTCCTGCACCTCGCCGCCGTCGAGCGCCTCACCGCCGACAGCCGGTCCCTGCCTCCCGCCATTGCCCGCGCGCTGGACGAGGACCTCGAGTACGCGCGGCTGGGGGCGGCGCTGCTGGATCTCCCCCGCTTCGACGGCCTGTCCGGCGCGCTGCGCGAGCCGCTGCGCCCCGCCGCAGCCCCCACCCGGTACGCGCAGTTGTTCCACCTGCGGGCCCCGGTGGCCTTTGGCCTGAAGGTGGCGGAGCTGGTGTCCCTGGGCGCGCTGGTGGGGGCCGAGGCGGGCCTGGCCTTCGTCAGCGGCTACTTCTGCCACCTGGCGTTGGACCGCGCGCTGCAGCCGCTGGAGGACCGGCTGGCGGCGGCCCACAGGCTCCCGGGCGAGTCCCCGTGGGAGGCCCGCAGCCGCGTACAGTGGACGCAGGCGCTGCTGTACCTGCGCGAGCTGCACGGGGAGGACCTGGTGGGCACCCCGGCGCTCGGCTCGCGCTTCCAGGTCTCCAAGCGCGGCGGCATCCCCTTTGGCGGCATGGGCGGTGGCTTGTACGAAATTGTCCGGCTGGCATCCCGGGACGTGCTGGGGGAGGCGCCCTCCAAGCCCGAGGTGGACGGCTGGGTGCGCGGGCTGTACCTGTACGGTCGCGTCCTGAGCAGCCCGCTCGGCCGTGCGCGCGCGCTGCCGGCATGGTCCAACCTGTCCACGCTGGAGCTCTACCGCTCGTCCGAGCTGGACGTGGCAGAGGAGATCGACGCCGCACTCGCGGAGGCCCGCCGCGTGCTGGGGCGCGTCTCCGAGTACATGGCGCGGAGATCGTTCACCCGGCGGGCGCGGGCCCGCTTCCTCGAGGACGTCCCCGAGGCCGCCCTACACCCGTCCGCCGCCTGAGCCGGCGCGGACCACCTCGAGCCCCATCTCCTCGGCAAGCCCCGCCAGCGCGGGCACCTCGCCCGTGTCCACGTAGACGGCGGCGCCGGCGAGCAGCCGCGCCCAGGCGTCCGCGGTGCGGGGCGCCTCCAGGAGCAACAGCTCCCCGGGCGCATCCGACGCGAGCGGCTCCAGCCCCTCCGGCGGGGTGGCCAGCTGGGCCAGCGGCAGCGCCAGCCCCACCGTCACCCCCGGGTTGGCGAGCAGCGGCGGGAGCAGCGCGCGCCAGGGCGCGGTGGGCTGCGCCTGTGCCGTGGAGACCAGCACGCGGTGGGGGCGTGAGCCCGCCCAGGCGTCCTCCACCGGGCCGGGGACCACCGGGCTGGCCGGCAGACCCAGGGCGGCGAGCGGGCGGGCGGGACGGGCGGACACGAGGAACTGCACCGCGGCCGCCTCGGCGGTGAACCGCTGGGCATCCCCACCCAGCTCCGCCACCACCTGGGCCAGGCGCTGCACCGCGGCGGAGGGCTGCGCTCCCACCGCGCCCACGTCCGCGAGCGGCTCGAAGCCCGAGTCCCGCAGGAAGGCGGCGTACTCGGTGAGGGTGAAGAAGCGCAGGTGCGTGCGGTCCAGCACCCCCGCGTCGGCGTAGGTGAAGCGCCCCTGCACCAGCAGCGGGACGAGGACGGACTCGTGGCGCACGTTGGGAATGGACGTGACGAGCAGCCCGTCGTCCTTGAGGTAACGCCGCAGGTGCCCCAGCACCGGCCGGGGATCCGCCAGGTGCTCCAGGACGTCGGCGCAGGTGATGGCGTCGAAATGGCCGTCCGGGTAGGGCAGGTGCGGCAACCGGGAGAGGTCCACGCGGTGCACGCGCGTCAGCCGCCGGCGCGCCACCCGGGAGGCCTGCAGGTCCAGCTCCAACCCCACCACCTCCGCCGCCCCCTTCTGCAGCAGCAGCGCCCCCATGGCGCCGGCCGCGCAGCCCACGTCCAGGACCCTCAGGCCGGCAGGGTCGAAGCGCGCCACCACCTCCGGGCGCGCATGGCCGTAGTAGCTCGGCACCGCCGCCGGCGCAGGTGCGTCCAATGACTCCAGCACGGGCCTGAGCGCGTCCGCGGCCAGCCGGCGCGCCATGAGCGCCCGGCCCGCCTCGCCGAGCGCCGCGCGCGCCGGGGCATCCGCGAGCAGACGCAGGCAGGTGGGCACGAGCGTGTCGTAGGGGGCGAAGGCCACCGCGCCCTCCCAGGCCGCCTCCTCCTCCCGCGACGCCCCCGTCTCGGAGACCACCACCCGGCCGTTGCCGAGCAGGTAGCTCACCCGGACCGCCTCGAACACCCTGGCATCGTAGTAGTGCAGGTTGAGGACCAGCTTCGCGCGGGCAATGACCGCGTCCCGCTCGGCGCCGTACACGCCGAAGAGTGTCTCCACCTTCACCCCGGCCGCCTTCAGCCCGTCCAGCACGGCCTGCCGCCGCGGGTTGAGGCTCCCGTAGAACAACACGTCGATGTCCTCGGAGGGCGCGCGCGGGATGCGGGCCAACTCGGGCGCCCAGCCAATGGGGACCACCGTGGGCCGCGCCACGCCCAGGCGCTCCCACTGGGCGGCGTTCAACGCGCTGTAGTCCCACGCGCGGTGCCGGCGGAACAGCTCCACCAGGGCCGGGCTGAACCACGGCGACCCGGGCTCCACCTGCTCGAGGTTGTAGAGGAGGGCGTCCCCGGGGAGCGCGAGCTGCAGCTTGGGCAGCAGGTTGGCCCCCAGCACGATGACGCGCCGGCCGGCCAGCGGCTCCAGCCCGTGCGTCAGGACGGAGTCGTGCCCCAGCGCGCGCAGGCCGTGGTGAAGCGACT
>VGRA01000309.1 GCA_016875515.1 Deltaproteobacteria bacterium
GTCCAGGGCAGCCTCGACGCGTTGGAGGCGGCCGTGGGGGTGCGGCCGGTGGGGTTCCGCGCGCCGGGCTACGCGCTCTCACCGGGGCTCTACCAGGTGCTGTGTGACGCGGGGCTGGCCTATGACTCGTCCACCTTTCCTGCCGCGCCCTACTACGCGGCGAAGGCGGCGGTGATGGGGGGCCTGGCGCTGCTGGGCCGTCCGTCCCGCAGCGTGCTGGACCGTCCGCGCGTGCTGGCGGCGCCTACCCTCCCGTACCGGCCGGACCCGGCCGAGCCGTATGCGCGCGGGGGCGGGCAGGTGCTGGAGCTGCCGGTGGCGGTGAGCCCGGGCTTGCGGGTGCCGTTTATCGGGACGTTGGCGGTGGCCGCGCCGTGGCCCGTGGTGCGCCACGTCTACGGGGCGCTGCGCGGCAGCAACCACCTCAACTTCGAACTGCACGCGGTGGACCTGCTGGGCAGCGAGGACGCGCTGCCCGGGCCGCTGCTCCGCCAGCAGCGGGATCTCTCCATCCGCTGGGTGGAGAAGCGGGAGCGCTTGCACCAACTGTTCACCTGGATGCGGCGCGACTTCGACGTGGTGACGCTCCGGGACGCGGCCGCACAGCTGGCCCCCACGCTCTGATACGCCCGCACGCCAGATGGCCGGGGCGCTCGAGGACGCGGTGAAGGCGGGGCTGCGGGGCTGGACCGGGCGGCTCGCGGGCGAGGGGCTGGAGGAGCGGCTGCGCCACCTGAGCCGCCCGGAGAACGAGTACGGGGTGGACCCGTTCGGCTTCAGCCTGGACTACACCCTGTCCGCGGTGGCGCCGCTGCTCTGGATGTACCGCCACTACCACCGGGTGAAGGTGACGGGCATCCAGCACGTGCCCGCTGGGCGGGTGCTGCTGGTGTCCAACCACTCGGGGCAGCTGCCGGTGGACGGGGCCATGATCGGCGTGGCCATGCTGGTGGAGGCGGACCCGCCGCGCGCCACCCGGAGCATGGTGGAGAAGTGGGTTCCCACGCTGCCGTGGGTCTTCACCTTCATGGCGCGCGTGGGGCAGGTGGTGGGCACGCCGGACAACTGCAAGCGCCTGCTCCGGGCGGGCGAGGCGGTGCTCGTCTTCCCGGAGGGGGCCCGCGGCCTCGCCAAGCCGTACGCCCAGCGTTACCTGCTGCAGCCCTTCGGGTTGGGCTTCCTGCGCTTGGCGCTGGAGACGGACACCCCGGTGGTGCCGGTGCCGCTGCCCAGCCGGGACCACCTCCATTTCGGCGAGCCGCTGCGCTTCTCGGGGCGCCCGGACGACGACGACGGGGTGCTCGAGCAGGAGGTGGAGCAGGTGAGGGCGTCCATACCGGGGGCTGCTGGCCCGCGGCCTGACGGAGCGCACGAGCGTGTACCTGCGACGCGCGCGTGAAGCCGGGCGTGGTCATCACCGGCATCAGCGGGAACCTGGGGCGGGCGCTCACGCGGCTGCTGCATGGGCGCGAGCGGATCATCGGCGTTGACCGCCGGCCCTTCCCGGGCCGCCCGCCGGACGTGGAGGTGCACCAACTGGATCTCCGCAAGAACAAGCTGGAGGACCTGTTCCGGCGCGGCCCCATCAAGGCGGTCATCCACATGGGCATCCTGCACGAGCCCCGGATGAGCGCCGCCGAGCACCACGCTTGTAACGTGCTGGGCACCACGCGCGTGCTCGAGCACTGCGCGCGCCGAGGCGTGGAGAAGGTGGTGGTGCTGTCGTCTGCCAACGTCTACGGCCCCTCCCCGGACAACTCCCACTTCATCACCGAGGACGCCCCGCTCATGGCTGCCTCGCGCTTTGCCGGGGTGAGGGATCTTATCGAAGTGGACATGCTCGCCAACGCCTTCTTCTGGCGGCACCCGTCCAACCAGACGGTGGTGCTCCGGCCCTTCCACATCGTGGGGCCCACCATCTAGAACGCGCCGTCCAACCACCTGCGGCTGGGGCGGCCCCTGGCGCTCGCGGGGGTTGATCCCATGGTGCAGCTCATCCACGTGGAGGACGCGGCGCGTGCGCTGGTGGAGGCGCTCCGCCCCGAGGCGCGCGGGGTCTACAACGTGGTGGGGCCGGGGGTGGTGCCGCTCTCAGCCATCTGCCGCGAGTTGGGGCAGCGCCCCGTCCCGGTGCCGCACCCGCTGGCGCGCCCCCTGCTGTCCCGGATGTTCCGGTGGCGCCTGGCCCACTCTCCTCCCGAGGAACTGGACCACATTCAGTACGCGTGCGCCGTGGACGGTGGGCGCTGGGAGCGGGAGCTGGGATTCCGGTCCCGGCTTGGCCTTCGCGAGACCATCCGCTGCGTCCTGGGCGACGCCGCCTGAAGGCGCGCCGCCTGCCGGCAGGTCGGGCCCTGACAACCATGTCAGTCACCCGCCCGGGATGTCAGGGCTGGACGGGGTAGGGAAACGGCCAAGCCCATGAATTCACATATGGCGAGCTGCCTGGAAGGCGTGGCACCAGCCTTGCTAGCCCCTTACGTGTTCCGGGGGTTCCATAGGGGAACCCCCGACGCCCGTCGCCCCGGCCGGCCCCGAGGCGGCGGGCGTTTTCTTTTTCAGCATACGCGTCCCGCTCAGCGGGGCTGCGCTTCGCCCGGGTCCCAGGGCGCGCCCAGCACGTCTGCGAACGGGCCCTTGTCCTGCTCCGCCAGCAGCCACTGGCCGTGCAGCAGGACGAACTCGCTGCGGACCACGTGGGACTGCTCGGCGAGCGAGGGCAGGCGCATCCAGTGGACGCGGGACACGAGAGTGCCCGACAGCCCGTCCTCGGACAGCGTCAGCTGCTCCAGCTCGTAGTCGCTGATGGTGAGGTTCTTCTCGTCGTCCGCGCGGTCGCGCGCCTCCGTGAAGGGCTTGCGCCGCCCCGGTACCAGCAGCTCCGCCGCAGAGCGGTAATCCTTCCAGCGGACGCGCTGGTGGAACAGCTCCGCGGCGCGCTTCAGCCCGGCCGTGGACTCGGTCCGCCGGGTGTGGGCGCAGCCGGGGCCGGTGGCGAGCAGGGGGGCGAGCAGCATCAGGAAGAGAGGGCGCATGGGCGGGCGACGGTACCAGCGGGCTCGCGCAAGACAAGCCGACCGCCTCTGGGTATCGTCCGCCGCCCCGCCCGCCCCCGCCATGTCCAACGCCTCCACAGTCGAACGCTACGCGCAGTTGCTCGCCGAGGACCCGGCGTCTCCGGCGTTCGTGGAATACGCGCGGGCGCTGGTAGACGTGGGGGAGTTCGAGCAGGCGGTGCAGGTGTGCGAGGCGGGGCTGCAGCACCACCCGCGCTCGGTCCTGGGGCGGGTGGTGTGGGGCAAGGCGCTGCTGCACCTGGGGCGGCCGGCCGAGGCCATGGAGCAGTTCGACGCGGCCATCTCCGGGGACCGGGAAAACGCCCAGACGTACAACCTCATCAGCGAGGTGCTGCTGAGGAAGGGGCTGTACCGCTCGGCAGTGCCGCTGCTGCGCAAGGCGCTGGCGCTCTCCCCGGGGGACGCCCGGGCACAAGCCTGGCTGGAGCAGGCGCAGAAGGCGCTCACCGGAGGGCCGGCCCCGGTGCTGACGGACCTGCTGGCACTGGAGCTCGCGGCGCTGGATGTTTCCGGGGCGCGGCCGGTTGACGGGACGCGCGGTGGGCTGCGAGGCGGGGACGTGACCCTGGACGTTCAGGGTGCGGGCGGCCGGGGTGGGGACGTGACGCTGGACGCCGCGGCCGGAGTGGGCCGGGCAGGAGATGCCACGGTGGACGCGGCGGGCGGCGCGGACGCGGACGAGGGGCCGCGCACCGAGGCGGACGTCGTGCTGCCGCCGAGCGACGGCTGGGAGGTACCCCCCACCTCGCCGGCGCAGGCCCAGGCGCGGCCGGCAGAGGAGGACCCCTATGACCGCGTCCTGCAGCAGCCGTCCTCGTCCGAGGTGGAGGCAGGTCTGAGCGAGCTGTTCAGCCAGCCCGAGGACACCGTCCCCGGGGCAGTGCCGCCGCCTCGCCCGGAGGAGCCGTCCGTGGTGGTGTCTCCGGCGGCGAGGAAGAAGGGGCGCAAGGAGCGCAAGGAGCGCAAGAAGCACAAGGACACCGGGGGCCAGGCGCCGGTGGTGCCGGCGCCGGCGCAGGCAGCCCCGGCGGACGAGGGGCTGCTGGGGGACGTCCCCGAGGCGCCCAAATCCGCCCTCTTCGAGCTGCCCCGGGAGGCGGCGCGCGGCCTGCCCGCGGCGGAGCCGTCCCTCAAGGACTACGAGCGGTCGGTGCGCGAGGAAATGGGCCGTGCCGCGCGGGAGACGGGGCTGCGGCGCCACCTCTCGCAGCTCGCCGCGGTGGCCTCGGCGCTGCTGGTGCTGGGGGCGGGGCTGGCCGGTTGGGGGCTGACGCGGGCGGCGCACGGGGGCGTGGACGTACAGGACGCGCTCGCCGCGGCGCGACGCGGCCTGCTGGAGGACACCCCGGAGTCCTACGCCCG
>VGRA01000310.1 GCA_016875515.1 Deltaproteobacteria bacterium
GCCCTCGCCCCGTGCCCCGTGACAGCTGGCGCAGAGCGAGGCGTACAGGGCCGCTCCCCGCGAGGTGCCGTCCGGGGCCGATTGTCCCGGGGGGCGGGCGCAGCCCATGGCCATGGCCGCGAGGACGAGCAAGGTCTGTGCGGAACGAAGCAGGGCCATCGGGGTTCACCGGGCGGGTACGGTTTCGAAGCCTAGCACGTGGTGATCCACGGGCAGGACGCGCGGGGGCCAGCCAGTTTCACGTTGCGCCTTACCCGGTGGCCAACGTTCGCCCTAGCATCTGGCGCCACGGGCGAATACGTGACGGCGGGGGCGTCGTTGGGAAGGGAGTGGGTGACGCCGCGGTTGGCGGCAGGCGCCCGGGTCGCCTCGCGGGGGACGGGACGTGGGTTGCCTTGTCGGGTGATGGAACCCGGTCGGTGGTGCTCGGAAGCGCCGAGGCGCAGCTCGCGAAGTTGCTGGACGGGCGGCGGGTCTCGGAGGCACTCGCGGAGCTTTCGGCCCAGCATGTCAGCTTGCCGCTGGGAGGGGTGCTGGACGTCTGTGTGCGGCTGTCTGCTTCGCGGATGCTCGAAGACTCCGAGCGCGTCCACGCCGGGTTGACGGGGTCTGCGCCTGGCCGTGACGGTGGCCGCTGGCTGAACCTGACGCTCAAGACGTGGCCGCCGCTTCCCCACTCCCGTGTACCCGCCCCCGTGGCGGGCTGGCTCCCGTGGGCCGCGGCGCTTGGCGTCGCGGCGTGTGCCGGGTGCCTGGTCCTGCTGCTGCCGCCGGTCGAGGGGGTGATGGCGCCCGGTGGCTCGGCGATCCACGGGCTCGTGCTGGGCGTGCTGACGGCGTCCCTGGCCGCGTCGGCGCGGCAGGCAACCCACGCGGTGATGGCGCGCTGGGCGGGGGTCCCGGGTGCGCCGCTCCGCGCCGGCTTCGTCCTGGGCATCCCCGCGTTCGATCCCGGGGCGGGGGCGCTGGCAGCTGCCCACCGGAAGGTCCGGGTGATCGCCGCGCTGGGCGGCGTAGGTGTCCCGCTGCTGGTGGCCTGCGCGCTGGCGGCCGGGTGCCGCTGGGGAGGCGCCCCGGGGGCGATCGCCTGGAGCGTCCATATCCTCGTGGGCTGGGGGCTGCTGGAGGCCTGCCCGGTGGGTACGACGGCATGTGGACTGCTCTTCTCTGCGGCGCTCGAGCGGCGGGGCCACGGCGCCAGGGGGCTGGAATACCTCCAGCGGCGCTTCGCCCTCCGGCTCCTGTCCTCCCGGTTCGCCGAGGGGGAGCGGCTGCTGCTGACGTGGGTCTGCGTGGCCGTCGCCTGGTGTGTCGTGGTGCTGCAGTGGGCGCTGTCGCTGGTTGCCCACAACGGGGGCGCGCTCGCGGCGGCTTCGGCCCGCGGCGGCATGACCGAAGCCGCGGCGGCGCTGGCGCTGGGGGTGCTCTGCGTGGGTGGAGCCGTCGGCGTGAGCGCCGTGGTGCTGGTGGGAGGATTCTGGGCGCTTCGCCCGGTGGCGCCGCGGGTGACGCCGCGCCGTGCGGCGGTGGCAGCACCTGCGGCAGGCACGGACGCTCGCACGGTGCTCGCGCGGGTACCCCTGCTGGCCCGGGCGCCCGGGGAGGTCCTGGACGATCTCGCGGCCGCCGCGGAGAGCGTGGCCTTCGGGCGCGGGGAGCTGCTCGTGCGACAGGGGGAGGCGGGGGACGCGTTCTATGTCCTCGTCACCGGGACGGTGATCGTGGAGGTGGAGGACGAGCGGGGGGCGCGGCGGACCGTGGCCACGCTGGGGCCGGCGGACGGCTTCGGCGAGGTGGCACTGCTGGAGGACCGTCCCCGCTCGGCGAGCGTCCGTGGGCGCGAGAGCGGCACGGCGCTGCGCCTGCCGAGGGACCGGTTCGCGGCCTTGTCCGGGGCCGGGAAGGACCACGTGACCCGGCTCGTCCGGGGGGCGGGGGCGCTGCACGCGTCGCCCCTCTTCCGGGACGTCGAGCCCGCCGCGTTGGGAAGCCTGCTGGAGTCCGTCAATTTGCGTTCGCTGGCGAACGGCGAGGCGGTGTTTGCCCGCGGCGCTCCCGGTGACGGGCTCTACGTCACCGTGGACGGCGAGGTGGAGGTGCTGGGGGACGACGACGCGACCCTCGTGGCCCGGCTGGGACGGGGCGAGGCGTTTGGCGAGATCGCGCTCGTGGCGGATGCGCCGCGCAGCGCCACGGTCCGCGCGAGCGGGCCTGCGACGGTCCTCTTCCTGCCGCGAGCCGCGTTCCTCGACTTCGTGGGGAGAAGGCTGGACGTGGGTGCCCGCGTCGCGGCGATGGGCGCCGAGCGGCTCGCGCGGAGGTCCGCGTGAACATCGTCAACCTGATGTTCCGCGTGGCGCCGGTGGCAGCCGTGGTCTACGGCACGCACAACGGGGCCATCCAGTGGCACGGGGCCTATGGCAGGGCGAAGGGGACGCTGGTGGCACCCATTGTCGCGGTGGAGTTGGGGCACATCTGCAACCAACTCCTGTACGAACACCTGCAGGGTGGCGGTCTCCCGGGCCCGTGGCAGCTGCGGGACTTCATCCGGGAGTCCATGACCAGCAAGGTCCGCGAGGACAGCTCGCTGGACCTGTTCGGTCAGCCCTACCAGTTGGAACTGCTGCCCGGCGGGTTTCAACTGCGGAGCGCAGGGCCGGACGAGGTGCTGTCCACGGAGGACGACATCACCGTGGCCCGTCGATTCCCGGTCGAGGAGCAACCGGAGTAGCCCGCGTCCGGCTCCCTTGCCCGCGCGAAGGCGGCAGCCCCCACGTCCATCTGAGGGGCGCGGAAGCGCCGAAGCGGCATTCGATGTGGGGCGTTCGACCTGCCGAGGTAGGGTGGGCGCCCCCTCTTTCCCGAGGTCACCGTGGCCATGAAGAAACTCCTGATGTGGGCGTCCCTCCTCGCGGCCGTTGGCTGCGGTAGCAACACGCCCGGACCGGCCGGTTCGTCCGTGGTTGCGGCTTCTTCGGCGGAGGCGGAGGGGGCCAACTGCCCGGCGGGCGGCACGAAGGTGTCGTACGGCGTCGATGGGAACGGGAACAAGGCGCTCGAGGCGTCCGAGACGAGCGGCGCCTTCTTCGTCTGCAACGGCGTGCGCGGAGAGACGGGAGCGGCGGGGAGTGCAGGTCCATCAGGGCCGGCCGGTCACGCGGGGGACGCGGGCGTGCGGGGGCCTCAGGGGGAGCCGGGACCTGCGGGAGATGGCGGCATGCCGGGGCCGCAGGGGCCCGCGGGCACCTCCAGCTTGATGTCGTCCGCGGACGTCTACCTGGAGGCGTGGGGTGCTCCGTGGGAGGCGCGCTCAACACCTACGGCGAGCTGGGGGGGCTGGACCTGGACCTCGTGGCGGGGACTGGCATCAGGCCTGGCGAAGCCGAACAGCACGGTGCCGCGCTCGGCGGAGTCCGCCCGCATCGCCTCGTCCTCGGCGTAGGCGGGGTTCTCCACCACCTCCTCGCTGGCAGCGTATTCGTGCTCGAGCGTCACCTCGCCGCTCACATGCGCAGGCTTCGGCCCGGTGGTGGAGAGGGTGAACGACAGGCGAGGCGTGCCCGTTGCCCTGGGAAACCCCGGGAGCGAGGCGAGGTGCTCGCCCGGCTTCGCGCCCACGGCTGCCGCCTCGCCCGAAGCGTCCACCGTCCACGGCAGGTCACGCTCCCCTGCGAGCCTTGCCTTCAGGCCGGACACCCTCTGCGCGCGCAGTACCTGGGTGGCGTCGTCGTAGGCGGGGGCGAGGAACCAGGCCACGTAGGCGCTCGCCGCCCGCTGCTCGGCCGCCTCGGCCTCCGCGAAGGCGGCCAGCCGTTTCTACGTGACAGAGCGCACGCCGCGCTCGAACAGCTTCTGCATGGACGGGTACTCCTGCTCCAGCGGCTCCCCGAGACGGTCCTTGGCCGCCTTCTCCACCGGGGCCAGGGAGCTGTCCTTGCGGAACATCTGCTGTGCGCGCGCCCGGAGGTCGAGTTCGGCGCTCACAGCCGCGCCGGCAGCTCCCGAGACAAGTGATGCCTTCTGCCCCGCCAGGAGCCCATCCTGCGCGAACGTGACGAGTTCGAGGATCTGCTCGCTCACCTTGGGCTGGAAGAGCCCGAGCACCACCTCGTCCGGCGCGAGCTCCTCGGCGCGGGCTCCTCGGCGCGGGCCTTCAGCTTGGCCGGTGCGTGACCGGCGTACGTGTAGGCCCGCAGGGTGAGGGAAGCGACCTTCGTGACGCGGTCCATCCGGCCGCTGCGGTAGGTGAGGCCTGCACTGACAGGCTGCTCCACCGCAGCGACGTCTTCGCGCGCCTCGTACGCATGGGCCGAGCAGACGGTCTCCATCCTGGTGGGCCTGGTGCGCTCGAGGCTCTTCCGGACCGCCGTGCCGTCCCGCAGGTGCTTCTGCCAGGAGCTGCGCTCCACCCTGGAGCAGTCGCCGTTCGGGGCCT
>VGRA01000311.1 GCA_016875515.1 Deltaproteobacteria bacterium
GGACCCCTCGGACGAGCAGGTGCTGCCCCGGGCCTCGGCCAACAGGAGCATCGCCTTCACGTTCAGCGAGAAGATGAACGTCACCCGGCCGCAGCAGGCCGTGGCCTCGTTCCTGCGGCTCGGCCGCCGCAACCTGCCGGACGACGCGCAGCCGCCCGCGGTCCCGTTCGTGGCGAGCTGGGACGGCGAGGGCCGCGTGCTCACGGTGGACCCGGTGCAGGACCTGCTGCCCGGCTACCGCTACCAGGTGACCCTGGCCAACGCCGAGCTGAAGGATCTCTCCGGCGTGCAGCGCTCGGGGTTCATCTCCGGCACCAACCCCGCCCAGGCAGACGCGCTGCGGCTGCGCGGCGGCTCTGAGGATCTCTCCTTCGCGGTCTCCGCGGACGCCGCGGAGCTGGTGGTCACCGGCCTTGGGCAGGAGCCCGACACCGCGGACAACGTGGCCGCCGGCAGCATGGTGCGCGCCTGGACGCTGGAGGAGCGCGCGGACGCCAGCGAGCGCTCGTTCCACGTCCGCTATGACGCGGGGGACTACCTCACGCGCCGGACCGACTGCGCCTACATCCAGTGGACCCCGCCCACGGATCCCGTGGCTCGCTACCGCGTGTGGACGCGCGCCAGCCCCACCGCCACGCCCATCCTGCTGTCCAACCCGTCCAACCCCTACAACATCGCGCGGCCCAGCCCGCTCGCCGCCTCGGCCGCCGGCTACGACATCTGCCTGGACGACCTGGACGACGTGCTCTCCAACGATCCGGCCGGGCTGCCCGGACAGGGGCTGGCCAACGTCACCTGGAACAACGGGCTGCAGGCGGAGCTGGGGGTCTCCGTGGTGAACCTGGACGGGCAGGAGGGGCCCATCACCTGGACCACCGTGAAGGACAACACTGCGCCCGCCATCTCCATGGGCACGGCGCTGGGCTTCGACTACACCTTCAACAGTTTCAGCACCGCGGCGGACAGCATCCGCCTGCAGGACAACCTGGCCTGCCTGGGGCCCACCCCGTCCCGGATCATGTGCCCGGGGGTGCCCTCGTCCTCATTCGCGGGGCAGGTGGCCACGGGCTTCGGCCAGCGGATGCTGTTGCTGGAGCTGACCGAGCCGGTGGACCCGGCCTCGGTGACGCAGGCCAACTTCAAGCTCTCCACCGGGACGCTGCCCACCCGCCTGACGGTGGTGGATCCCAACACCGCGGGGGGCAGCACCGAGCCGGACGCCACCCTCTCCGGCGCGGTGGCGCTCGACGTCCAGAACGGGCGCACGAAGTTCGTGGCGGTCCGCCTGGACAACGTCTTTGGCGTGGACACGGGGGACGTGCTCGCGCTGCGCGCCTCGGACGCGGCGGGGGTGAAGGACCTGGCGGGGAACGTGGCCAAGGACGACGTGGTCAGCCGCGCCGTGCTGGTGGACAACACCTCGCCGCAGATCAAGAGCGTCTCGTACGATCCCGCCACCGAGTCCATGACGCTGGTGCTCACCAAGCGCATTGATCCCGTCAAGGACGCGGATGCCACCCGCGGCAACTTCGACCGCAACAAGGTGGCGTTCGACACCAACTTCTTCGACCTGAACCGCGCCAAACTCCAGACCGTGAACCACTCGTACACGGCGGCGGGGGACTCGCAGCTGGTGTTCCAGTTCGCCGACCTCGGGTACGTCCGCGGCTACAACAGCAGCAACGCCAGCTGCTCGGCCAACGGAGGCACCCGCATCCGGCTGAACGGGGTGCAGAACGTGGACGTGGTGAGCTCCAATGGCGGTGCGGGCGCCACCAACGGTTCGGACACCGGCACGGAGGCCTACGTCAACCTGCCGGTGGATCCCACCGCGGTCCACGCCCCCGGCGCCTACATGCCCGGGGCCAACGGCGTGGGCACGCACAGCTCGTTCGCGGACACCATCGGGCCGCGCCTCTCCAGCGACTTCGCGGACCGGACGCTCAGCACCGCGAACAACGACTTCTTCGTGTTCGGCAGCGCCCAGTCGAACCGGTCCATCACGGTGACGCTGACCGAGGCGGTGGAGAGCTCGGCCGCGACGGACGTGGGCAACTGGACCTTGAAGCTGGTGGACCTGGGCAATGACGGCTGGACGGGCAACCTGGGGACGGACGCCGCGGCGGGGAACGCCACGGTGACCATCACCTCGGTCACCCTCCAGAACACCCTGACCACCTGTGCCACGCCCCCGCGCTACCAGGTGACGTTCCGCATCGACAACGCGGACGCGGGCGGCAGGACGTTCGGCGTGGGGACGGTGTCGCTCTCTCCCACGGTGAAGGACCTGGCCGGCAACGCGGGCAGCACGCGCCTCGGCTACACCTACAACCCGGGCCGGCTGGACGCGGCGGGGAACACCTCCCCGGGCTGGGACCGCACCTAGCCGACTCCCGGCACGTGTGGCCCGCGGGGCCCGCCTCTCCGCAACGGGGAGGCGGGCTTCGCCGTCTCAGCGCCGGGCGAGCGCCGCGCGCAGTTCCTCGGCCACGTCCGCGTTGAGCAACGGCAGCACCCAGCCGCCTCCCACGATGTTGACGATCCGGGACGGTGAACCGCGGCACACCCCGCCCCATGCCGGGGCGTGCTCCAGCCCCACGGAGGCATACGCGGAGAAGTCCACGAACAGCTCCACCGCGTGCAGGCCGTCCGGGGTGCACAGCAGGTGCGGCTGCGCCACCGCCTCCACCAGTTCCTGCACCACGAAGCCGCCGCAGGCGGGATCCACCGCGGCGCGGGCGCACACTTCCCCCCAGTCCAGCGTCTCGCCGTAGGCCGCCACCACCCGCTCGTCAAACCCGGGCTCGCCCGCGGACCTGCCGACGAAAACGGTGCGGCCGCCGTAGTCCCACGCCCGCTTGAGCACGAAGCGCGCGGGCTCCGCGGCCACCCGGGCCACCAGGTCCGGCACCTGCGCGCCGTCCGGGTCCACCGAGGGCCCGCGGCGGAAGGGACGTGTCCAGGGCACGGCGGCGCGGGCCGCGGCCAGCTCCTCTTCGGTGAGTTCGGCGGCGCGCGCCAACTCCGGCTCCGCGAGCGCGCGGGACAGCAGCGCGAACGACGTCTTCACCTCCACCTGGGAGGCAGGCGGGTTGAGCACCACCACGCGCGGGCTGGGTACCTGCCCCAGCAGCTCCGTCACCCAAGGCGCGGGGGTCTCCTCCAGCCGGCGGACGAAGAGGTGGCGGTAGATGAGATCGAACTGCAGCCCCCGGGCGGTGATCACCTTGTCCCCGGACAGCTCGTCCGGGTGGACCACGTGCGCCTCGGTGCCCAGCTCGGTGAAGCGCGCCGCCAGGTGGCACTGCTCGGTGAACTGCGCGTCGTTGCGCCTGCACAGCAGCGCCATCCGCGTGGGCGCCCGGCCACCGCGCTCACGCGCGAAGCCTTCCAGCAGCGCCCGGTACAGCGCCGCCGCATTGGACCCGTTTCGCTGCTGCATCAACGACACCTGCCGCGGGGACAGGCCGGCATGGCGCCCCACCACTTCCAAAAACGTGTGTGCGGCAATGTCCGAGTAGCCCTGCATGGCGGGGATGGTGGCGTTCACCTCCAGCCCAAATGGCCGCCCCCCGCGCTCGAAGTAGTCCACCCGCACGGTGGCCAGATGGGTGACGCGGTGGAACGTGGCCTCCGCCAGCCGCCGCTCCAGCGGCGAGAGCGCCCCGAGCAGCAGCTCGCGGTCCGGCCCGGCCAGCACGGCGCGGCTCAACTTGAAGGTGGCGGACGAGATGTGGGCGGACAGCGCGGCGCGCCGGCGGAGCTCCTGTCCGTCCCGCACCACCGGGGTGGCGGTGATGGGGATGGGCTGCGTGCTCCCGTCGTTGCGGGTGAGGGCCAGCCCGCGCTCGGCGGACAGGCGGGCCAGCCCGGGTCCAAAGGCCGCGGCGTGGGCGCGGAGGAGGGACGGGAGTGACGGCTCGGCGGAGTCCATGGGCCCCGTATGTACCGGCCATCCCGGCCATGGACACTGAAAAAGCGCTGCGCCAACCTGTGGCTTTGCATGGCCTACCTTGCCATCTGTCCCATTGCCGAGTTTCCCGTTGGCTCGCGCCGCACCGTGCAGGTGCTGGGGCGTGACGTGGCGCTGTTCCACCTCGCCGAGGGGCTGTTCGCACTGGACGACCGGTGTCCGCACCGCGGAGGCCTGCTGTCGCAGGGAGACCTGGACGGGCTGCACGTCCACTGCCCGCTGCACGCGTGGCGCTTCGACGTACGGACGGGGGAGTGCCCCGAACTGCCCGGTGTGTGCGTCTCCCGCTACGACGTCCGCGTGAACGGGGGCATGGTGGAGGTGGGGGACGAGCGGAGCTGGGCCACGCAGGGCCGCCCCGGTTTCTGAACAGCCGACGGGCGCGTGTCCGGTTAGACTGCATGCCCACGTATGAAGAAGACCTCGAAGCCTCGTCCCCGCCCGGGCGCCCC
>VGRA01000312.1 GCA_016875515.1 Deltaproteobacteria bacterium
CCCGGAGCCGGGACAGCCGCCCCTGTCCCCACGTCCCACGGAGGCCTGCTACCCGGCCACGCCCCCCACGGTGGCGGCGCTGCGGGACCGTGAGCGGGCGGCCGCGGCGGCGCAGGGGGCCGCGTTCTTCGATCTCTACGCCTACATGGGCGGGGCGGGCGGGATGATCCGCTGGTACTGCCAGGCGCCGGCGCTGGCGCTGCCGGACTTCATCCACCTGTCCGCGGCCGGCTACCGCCACGTGGCCTCGGTGCTGGCGGAGGCGCTGCGCGAGGGCGCCCCGCCGGTGGCAGGGGCGGAGTGACTACTTCTTGAAGAGCGCCTCGGCCGCGGACATCAGCGAGGCCTTGTCCGGGCCGCCCCGGTTTACCCCGTCCCCAATCTGGAAGAAGTCGCAGAAGTTTCCGCCGAGCCGATCGTCAGGAACTTCGGCAAATGGCTCCTTGCACCCCTTGGCGACCGACTCGTCGAAGTGACGGCAGCTCTGGCAGCTGTGCAACTCCGCCTCGCAGTGGGGGCAGGTATCCCGGCGTCCCACCTGGTTTCCCACCACGGGGACGGCTTTCCCGCAGTTTCCACATCCGGCCATGCGGGAGGGTATACACCCGCTCCCGTCCAACCGATTCATCCCCAGGAGGACCGACGTGAAGAAGACCGCCGCGCTGATGCTCTCCCTGCCGCTGTCCCTGCTGGCCGCCCCGGCGCTCGCCGAGCCGCTCGAGCTGACGCTGGAGGAGTTCAAGATGTACCGCGGGTACCACTCCGCGCTGGAGGATCCCAAGGTACAGGCCATGAAGCCGGACGCGCGGCTGGCCGCCATTGCCAAGAAGAACTTCAAGGTGTCTGCCGGGGAGCTGGAGGCCGCCGTCCAGAAGGGGGAAGCGGCGGGGGACATTGGCGGGCGCTGCGCCGCGCAGCTCAAGGCGGCGCTGGCCGGGACCTCGCTCGGCCCGGTGGTCACCATGGTGGACGTGGACGCCAAGGCGGAGCACGCCGTGGCGTACGTGGCGTGGGCCAACGAGGACACGGCGCAGCTGGAGGAGGAGGCCGCCACCGTGGCCAGCCAGGCGCGCGCCTGCCCGGTGATCTCCAGCGTGCAGGTGTGGGCCACCGCCAGGGGGGCGCCCACCCAGCGCGTCTTCCAGGCGCTCGTGTCCGCCTCCGCCGCCTCCAAGGTGCAGCCGGACAAGATCAAGGACTTCGCCGACACGCGGTACATCAAGCTGTTCGAGAAGGTGAAGAACGCCGCCAACGGGGACGACCTGTCCCAGCCGGCCCCCTGACATGGCGAAGAAGGGCTACACGCCGAAGGACCACTTCTTCAAGCAGGCCAAGAGCCAGGGCCTCCGGGCGCGCAGCGCATTCAAGATCGACGAGATCGCCAAGCGCCTGGGCATCTTGAAGAAGGGGGCGCGCGTGCTGGACATGGGGGCCGCCCCGGGCGGCTTCCTCCAGGTGATCGCGGACGCGGTGGGGCCGGCCGGGCTGGTGGTGGGCGTGGACCTGGCCCCCATCCGCCCCTTCACCCAGCCGTGGGTCCGGACCGCTGTGTTGGACGTCCTTGCAGAAGACTTCGACGGCAAGCTGAAGGCCCTCTACGACGGGCCGCTCGACGTGGTGGTCTCCGACCTGGCGCCGAAGACAACCGGCATCCGCACCACGGACGAGGCGCGCAGCCAGCGGCTCGCCCACAAGGCGCTGGACGTGGCCATGGCGCGCAGCGCCCTCGGGGGACACTTCGTGGCCAAGCTGTTCATGGGCGGGGACTTCGAGGAGTTCCGCGCCGCGGTGAAGGGCGCCTACGCCGAGGTGAAGCTCGTCCGTCCCGAGGCCACGCGGGGCGGGAGCATGGAGATCTACGTGGCAGGCTTGAACCGGCGCCCCTGACGGCAGCTTCCAGCGGGCCGGACCGGAGGGAAGTCCATGCGTGCCGTCCCAACTGCCGTGCTCGCCCTGGTGCTGTCGGTGTCCAACGCCGCGAACGCCGGGCAACTCGCTCCCACGGGGCTGAAAGAGGCGGACGCGGCCATCCGGGACGAGCGCTTCGCCGAGGCGTTGCAGCTGCTCCAGCCCGCGCTGGACCGCGCGCGCGCAGACGGCGAGCGGGGGCTGCTGCTCTGCACCGCCGCCAACCTGAAGGCGGCCAACGGCGAGCTCGAGGGGGCGGTCGCGTACCTGCGCGGGGCGCTGTGGCCTGCCGAGCCGGTCTCGCGCCTGGGAGTGGCGCTCACCTACGCGCAGCTGCTCCGGCGGTACCGGTCCTTCTTCGCCGGCGAGCTGCGCGGGCGGGAGGCCCTGGACGGAGCGCTGCCCGCAGAGGTGAAGCTGTGGTCCGAGGCCCAGTTGCAGGCGGAGCTGTGGCGCGTGCTGGGCGAGGCGTGGTCCCGGCGGGCGGCGCTGGAGGACACCCGCTCGGGCGCGGCCCCCTGGCTGCGGCCGAGCAGCTTCCGGAAGGGGGTGCGCGACCTGCTGCGGGATGCGCTCAGCTACCTCGTGGTGGAGACGCTGGAGGACCGGGCGCTGTGGTCCCCCGGGCAGGACGAGGAGTTGCCGGGCCTGCCGCTGGCGGCGTGGGCGGAGGGGGCCTCGAGCGGCTGGAGCGGTGCGCTGGAGTCGGGCAGCTCCCACCCGCTCGCCGCCGCCAACGGGGTGCTCCTGGACCTCGAGGCCTGGCACCTGGGCGCAGGCCGGGCGGAGGCCGGCCTGGAGGCGGCCCGGCGCAGGCTCCTGCTGCTTCACGGCGCCGCGCAACCCCCTGACCAGGTCCGCGTTCGGGCCGCGCTGGAGGCGCGCGCAGCGAAGACGGAGGAGGTGCCGTGGAGGGCGGTGGCGCAGGACGCGGTGGCGGAAATGCTCGAGGGCGAGGGGAACCTCGCCGCGGCGTGGACGCTGGCGGAGGCGTGTGGGCGCAGTGGGACTCACTCCGAGGGCAAGCAGCGGTGCAGCCTCCGGGCGCAGCGGCTCGCGCACCCGGAGCTGTCGCTGGAGGCCATGGTGCAGGACGGGCCGGGGCGGCCCTCGCTCGCCTTGGAGTACCGAAACGCCCGCAAGGTGCATTTCCGGGCGTGGCGCATCCCCGAGGAGACCGTCCTGCGCTGGCGCCTCTCGCCGAGCGGCCCGCCCCATGGCATGCAGCTGGCGGCCCACGCCCGGGGGGCACCGGCGGCCGAGTGGAGCGTGGAGGTGGAGGACCCGGGGGACCGCCACCGTCACCGCGCGCAGGTGGCGCCCCCGCTCTCGGCCCATGGCCACTACCTGCTCTTCGCCTCGCTGACCCCGGTGTTCGCGCCCGAGTCGGAGGTGCAGGCGGTGACGTTGACGCTGAACCCGTGGGTGCTGGTGCGCGAGCCCTCGGACGGGCAGGAGCCGCTCCGGCTGAGGGCGGTGAACGGGGACACGGGCGCGCCGGTGCCGGGCGTCTCGGTGGAGGCGTTCAGCGTGGCGTGGAACCAGGATCCCAGGTCCCTGGGGAAGGGAGCCACGGACGCCGCGGGCGTGGTCCCCTTCCGGGTGCGCAGCGACGACGGGATCGTCTTCGTGGGCCGCCGCGGGACGGAGTTGGTCGTGCTGCAGCGGCAGTGGGCCGGCAGCCCCCGCGAGCGCTGGGACCGGGACGGGCTCGCGCTCGTCTCCACCGACCGCGCGGTGTACCGGCCCGGGCAGAGGCTGCTCTGGAAGGTGGTGGCCATCCGCGGCAGGGAGGAGAAGCGGCAGGCGGCGAGCGGCGCGCCCGTCACCGTCCACCTCCAGGATGCCCAGGGCAACGAGGTGGCGGCCTGGTCCGGGAAGGCCAACCGGTGGGGCTCGGTGTCCGGCGCGTTCGAGCTGCCCCAGGGACGGATGCTGGGGCCCTGGAGTCTCCTGGTGGACGTGGCCGGGGCAGGGCATGCGGGCGGCGCCTCCGTCCGGGTGGAGGAGTACAAGCGGCCCACGTTCGAAGTCCTCGTCGAGCCGCCCGCGGGTGAGCCGGTGCTCGGGCAGCAGGTGGAGCTGAAGGCCTCCGGGCGTTACCTGTTCGGCCTCCCCGTCACCACCGGGAGCTACCGGTGGAAGGTGTACCGCGAGCCGCGGTACCCGCGCGGGTGGTGGTCCTGGGAGGCCCCCGCCCGGCCGCAGCTGGTGGCCTCGGGGCGCGGCATGCTGGATCCCGCCCGCGCGGACGGCGCGGTGACGGTGCGGTTCAGCCCGGCGGAGGCGCCGGGGAGCGCAGCGGGCGTGGCGTGGGACTTCCGCGTGGAACTGGAACTCACCGACGGGGGCGGGGAGACGCGCGAGGGGCGGCGCCACCTGGTGCTGGGCCGCCAGCCGGTTCGCGTGGAGCTCGAGCTGCCGAGGGCGCTCGAGACGGCGGGCGCCCCCGTCGCAGGCCTCCGCGCGCTGAGGACCACGCTGGGGGGCG
>VGRA01000313.1 GCA_016875515.1 Deltaproteobacteria bacterium
TGTCCCGGGGCTGGATGGCCACGCGCACCACGCGCGGCCCCTCCACCTCCAGCACGTGGACCTCGAACTCGTCCACCACCACGCGGTCCCCCTTCTCCGGGATGCGCGCCAGCCGGGCCATGACGTAGCCGGCAATGGTGGTGACGTCATTGCCCTCCACGTCGAACCGGACGTCCAGCCGGTCCTGCAGGTCATCCAGTTGCGTGCTGCCGGACAGCTCCAGGCGGCCGCCGGGCAGCGTCTTCACCTCGCCCACCTTGCGGCCCAGTTCCGCCACGTCCCCCACCACCTCGGCCACCACGTCCGCCAGCGTGACGATGCCGGAGGTCCCGCCGTGCTCGTCCACCACCACGGCCATCTGGCGGCGGCGCCGGCGGAACTCGTTGAGCAGTTGCTCCAGGCTGGCGTTCTCCGGGACGAACAGCACGGGGCGCTGCACCTGCGCGAGCGAGTTGAGGGTGCCCCGGGAGAGCAGGAAGAACAGGTCCTTGACGTTGACCACGCCCTCCACCGCGTCCAGGTTGCCGCGGCACACCGGCAGCCAGGTGTGGCCGGAGGCGCGCGCGTCCGCCACGTTCTTCTCCAGCGGCTCCTCCAGGTCCAGGAAGACCACCTGGCTGCGCGGGGCCAGCACCTGCCGCGCCGTCTTCTGGCCCATGCGCAGGGCGCGCTCGAGCAGCTCCGCCCGCTGCTCGGTGATGGCCCCCGTGGCCACGCTCGTCTGCAGGATGACGCGCAGTTCCTCCTCGTCCGTCCCCTCCCCGCCGTGCCCCGAGGACTCCGCCAGCCCCACCGCTTGGAGCAGCCGCCGCGCCAGCGCGTTGAGCACCCACACGCCGGGGAAGAACAGCGCGTAGAAGGCGCGCATGGGCCACGCCAGCGCCAGCGTGGTCTCCTCCGCCTTCTGGATGGCGAGGCTCTTGGGGGCCAACTCCCCGACCACGATGTGCAGGAACGTGATGACGGTGAAGCCGCCCACCACCGCGGCGGTGTGGGCCAGCCGCTCCGCCGCCGCGGCGTCCCCCGGCACCAGCTGCCGGAACAGGGGCTCGAGCAGCGCCGCGAAGGCCGGCTCGCCCAGCCAGCCCAGCCCCAGGGACGCCAGGGTGATGCCGAACTGGCAGGCGGACAGGTAGGCGTCCAGCTTGCCGACGATCTTCAGGGCCCCGTCCGCCCCCGCGTGCCCCTCCTGCGCCAGGGCCTCCAGGCGGCTGCGACGCACCTTGACGATGGCGAACTCGAACGCCACGAACAGGCCGTTGGCGGCCACCAGCAGCAGCGAGACGATGAGGTAGGCGACCTCGCGGCTCATCCGAGCAGCGCCTCGAAGGTCGGGTCCCCCTTGAGCCCGTCGAACATGGGATCGGTGGCGAGCCAGCCGAGCACCCGGGGCTTGTCCTGGGAGAGCGCGTCCTTGAGGTACTTCACGGCGTCCCCCGGCCGTCCCCACAGCGCGTAGAGCGCGGCGAGGTTGTAGTTGAGCAGCAGGTCCTCGCCGTTGAGCTCCGCGGCGCGGCGGTAGGAGCGCTCGGCCTCGGCGTAGAAGCCCTTCTGCGCGTAGGCAATGCCCAGGTCCAGGTGGGCCTCGAAGTTCTCCCCGTCCAGCCTCACCACCTCTTTCAGGTGGGAGATGGCGCCGCGGTAGTCCCCCTCGTCCATGAGCAGGGCCGCCAGTTCGTGGCGCGGGAAGCCGTCCGAGGGCTCGAGGTCAATGGCCACCTGCAGGGACTTCTTCGCCTCCTCCAGCTGGCCGTGGTCCGCGTAGGTGAGCCCCAGGTTCAGGTGGGCGTCCGGGTACTCCGGGTCCAGCTCGATGGCGTGCTGGTACTGGGCCACCGCCATCTCGGCCGCGTGCGTGGAGAGGAAGCAGGCCAGGTTGTAGTGGGCGGTGGGGTTGTCCGGCTCCAGCTTGATGGCCAGCAGGTACTCCGCCAGCGCCTCGCGGAAGCGCTTCTTCTCCGCGTACACGGTGGCCAGGTTGTCGTGGGCGTGGGCGGAGTCCGGGTCCAGGTCAATGGCCTTCTGGAACTCCTTGATGGCCTCGTCCAGCCAGCCGCGGTCGGCAAGCTCGATGCCCCGCGCGTTGTGCTCGTCCGAAAGCGAGAGGTTGTTCTTGTCGCGCGCCATGGGACGTGGGGTCGTACCCGGGCGGAACCGGGGAGGCAACCGCCAAGTGCCCGGGCGTCCCCCTCCGGCGGGACAAAGACAACCGGGCCGGCGCGCAGGGGCTCCCGCGCGGTCCGGCCCGGCAGACGTCCTGGGGAGGACGGTTGGGACTACTTGCCCTTGGCCTTGCGGGCGCGCACGCGGCGGCGCTTCAGCGCGGTCTTCTTCGTCTTGGCGCGGTTGCTGATCTTCTTCTTCGAGCGGTTGCTCTTCTTTTTGGCTGCCATGTCGTACTGTCTCCAGTGTGTCGCGTGTGAAGGGGACGCCTTTTCGCTCACTCCGGCGGCGCGGGCAAAAGGAAAAGTTCAGCCGACCTTCACGGTCATGCCCTCGCGGGCGCCGAAGATCTCCAGCGGGCTGCCGTGGGAGCGGGCGCGCTGGCGGCAGGATTCCACCAGGGCTTCCACGTCCGTGTCCGCGTGGTGGGGATCATGGTGGAAGATGCCCAGCTGCTTCACCCCGGCGCGCACCGCCAGGTCCACCACGGTGGAGGCGCGCGGGTGGCCCCAGCCGACGCGCTTGGGGTACTCCTCGTCCGTCCACTGTCCGTCGGCGATGAGCAGGTCCACGCCGCGGATCCACGCCACCACCGCCTCCGGGGCGGGCCGCAGCGCGTGAGGCTCGTGGACCGCCAGTTGGCTGTCCGGCAGCTGCGCGTCCAGCTCCGAGTCCGTGCAGTAGGCCAACCGCACCCCCTCGTGCTCGAACACGTAGCCCAGGCTCACCCCGGGGTGGTTCTGCTCGAACGTGGTGACGTTGACGCCGTCCACCGTGAGCCGCCCCTCGTGGAACTCCCCCGCGATGATGCGCGCCCCCAGGTCGCGGAAGCTGACCGGGAAGTAGTGGCTGACCATCTGCCCGGACAGCAGCTCGTGGATGCGCCAGTCCCGCGCGGCGCCGTACACGAACAGCGTCACGTTGGGATCGTACGCGGGGCCGAAGAAGGGGAAGCCCTGGATGTGGTCCCAGTGCGGGTGGCTGAAGAACATGTGCAGCCGGCGCGGGCGGGGATCCCGCCGGGCCAGGTCCACGCCCAGCTCGCGCAACCCGGTGCCACCGTCGCAGACGATGAGGGTGTCTCCCGCGCGGATCTCCACGCAGGAGGTGTTGCCCCCGTACCGCTGCGTGCGGCGCCCCGGCGTAGGAACGGAGCCACGCGTTCCCCAGAACTTGACCAGCAATGACATCAATCCCCCTCGTGGTAGACGAACACCACGGGCCCCAGCTGCAGCGTGTCCATGTCGCGGAGCGTGGCGGAGTGGATCTTCACGCCGTTGAGGAACACCCCGTTGCGGCTGTCCAGGTCCTCCACCACGAACTCGCCGTCGTGCCGGGTCACCAGCAGGTGCTTTCGGGAGAGCCCGTCGGAGTCCACCTGGAGATCGCTCTGCTCGCTCCGGCCCACCACCGTGGCAGGCTGGCACAGTTCGTAGTACCGGGGCGCCCCCGGCCCCTCCACCAGCTCCAGGTAATGGGGCCGGGCCGTAGACCGTCCGCCGGTCGCCGCCGTCCCCATCGGGTCGGTGATGACGGTCGTGTGCTCGACTTCATCGTCGCCGAGTGTAGTTCGCACCATGACTCCGTGGAATCTAAGCGCAAAGTTCGGGCAGACGTCGAATTTTGCGCCGGGCGTTCAGCGGGCCACGAGCACCGGGAGGGGTGCCAGATGCACCACCCTGTCTGCCACGCTGCCGAGCAGCAGGCGCCCCGCCGCGCCTCGCCCGGTGGTCCCCACCACCACCAGGGAGGCCCCCTTCTCCTGCGCGGCGGCGAGCAGCTGGTCCGCGGGGCTGCCGTGACGCACCTCGGTGCTGCAGCGTGCCGCCACGTGCGGCGGCAGCTTCTACCTCAGGGAGGCGAGCAGCGTCTCCGCCCACGCCTGGTGCTCCTGCACCATCTGGCCCAGCGCATAGCCGGTCAGCTCCATGGGCATGAGGACCGGCGCCACCACGTACGCCAGGTGCAGCGGCGCCTCGAAACGCTCCGCCGCTCGCGCCCCCCACTCGAACGCGCGGCCCGCAGGCTGCGAGCCGTCACACCCCACCAAGACAGGCCCCATGTCGTCTCCCCGCGTCAACGGACCACCAGCACCGGCTTGCGGCAGACGCGGACCACCCGGTCCGCGAAGTTCCCGAGCAGCACCCGCGCCACGGCGTTCCGCCCGCGGCTCCCCACCGCCGCGAACCAGGCGTCCGGAGCGCCTGCCAGGTCCGAGAAGGTCTCCGCCGGCGGG
>VGRA01000314.1 GCA_016875515.1 Deltaproteobacteria bacterium
TCGGTAGATTTCTGCGGCCGTCGCCGGTGTTGCCGTATCCAACCCCCATCACCAGCGTCAGGAGGAACCGGGGATGTCCCCGGAGAATCCAGAGGCGCGCTAGGGATTGACTGAACCATGCTCAAGGGCAAGACCCCGCTCGTCGTCGCGCTCTCGCTCGGCCTGCTGGCCGGGATCGTGGCGTACTCGGCCATCAAGCGGAAGGAGACGGAGGTCAGGAAGGGATGGAACCTGGTGCCAGTGGTGGTGGCGGTGGAGGACGTCTCGGAGGGCACGGTGGTGACTTTCGACATGATCAGCCAGCGCTCGGTGCCGGAGCAGTTCGTCACCTCCTCCGTGGTGAAGCCGGACTCGGCCAGCTACGTGGTGAACCAGAAGGTGCTGGTGCCGTTGCAGAAGGGGGACCCGCTGCTCTGGAGCCAGTTCGAGACGACCAAGGCGGCGGAGCGGCTCTCCACGAAGATCCAGAAGAAGACGCGTGCGGTTTCGGTGGAAGCCTCGGGCAAGAAGTCGGTGGGCGGTTGGGTGCGTCCCAACGATCACGTTGACGTGCTGGGGACGTTCAAGGACCCGGACACGGGTGAGCCGGTGTCCGTGACGCTGCTGCAGAACGTGATCGTGCTCGCCACGGGGAAGATCACCGGCACCACCAACGTCAACCTGATCTCCGAGACGGACCGCGAGTACAAGGACGTGTCGCTGCTCGTCATCCCCGAGGAGGCGGAGATCCTGGTGCTGGCCTCTGAGCTGGGCGAGCTGACCATGGTGCTGCGCAACGAGGACGACGTGGACGTGCTGGAGGAGCGCGGCCGGGCCACGATCAAAACACTGCTGTCGGGCGAGCGGACGCGGGCCATGCAGGAGAAGCGCAACTCGGTCATCACCATCATCCGCGGCTCGGGTGAGAAGGGCGCCGTGGGAGGCCCGGCGCCCGCGCCGTAGTCCACCCGCCGTCCCCCGTTCCAAGGCGTACAGGAGCCCCGCACCATGCTTGCCAGCATCGTCCTGCTGCTCGTCACCGGGAGCGTCTTCTTCCTGAGCCTCGTCATCTTCGGCGTGCTGTCGAAGGCGTACGAGCAGTACCAGGAGCGCTACGTCGTCAAGTCCATGAACGACTTGAGCGACATGTTCCTCTTCATCGATCCGCGGCAGATGATGGTGCTGAACGTGGCGAGCATGTTCCTGCTGGGGATCCTCGGCTACGTGCTCTTCAACCCCATCCTCTGCATCGCGGGGACCATCTTCGGCTTCTTCCTGCCCATGCTGCTTGTGAAGTACTACCGGGCGCGGCGCATCAAGATGTTCAACGTGCAGCTGGTGGAGGCGCTGCAGGCCATGGCGAACGCGTTCAAGGCGGGCCTGACGTTCCCGCAGGCCATCGAGTCCGTCTCGAAGGAGGCCATGCCGCCGCTGGCCCAGGAGTTCGGCCTGTTCGTGAAGGAGGCCAAGCTGGGCGTGCCGCTGGAGGAGGCGCTCCTCAACATGAGCCGCCGGGTGGGAAGCGACGACCTGGAGCTGGTGGTGGTGGCAACGAACATCTCCCGCCAGCTGGGCGGCAACATGGCGGAGATGTTCGAGACCATTGCCACCACCATCCGCGAGCGGTTCCGCCTGGAGGGCAAGATCGACGCGCTCACCAGCCAGGGCAAGCTGCAGGGCTGGATCGTGGCGTCCATGCCGCTCGCGTTGGGCGTGGTGCTGAACTACATGCGCCCGGACCTGATGCAGCCCATGTTGGACAACCTCTTCGGGTACGTGCTCGTTTTCGTCATTGCCGTGATGGAAGTGATGGGCATCCTCGTCATCCGCCGCATCGTCAACATCGACGTCTAACGGGCAAGACCGCATGGAACCCACACAGTCGGCGGGACTCTTCGAGAGCATGTCGGCTGGGGCCCTGGGCCTCTTCGCCGCCGTGTCGGTGGCAAGCCCCTTCGTGGGGCTGTGGCTGTACCAGGACTACGTGGGGGCCTTCCTGGGCGAGGTGCGGGAAGAGTCCGCGGGCGGGGCCGCGGGCTTCTGGTCCGTCTTCATCCGGAAGCTGGGCGCCTCGCTGCGGCGCTTCATGGGGGCCAACTACGAGACCAACATGCGCCGCAGGCTGACCAAGGGCGGGGACCCACAAGGTTACAAGCCCGAGGACATCCTGGCGCTGCAGGTGGTGCTGGCGGTGGCCGGGCTGGTGTTCGGCCTGCTCATCAGCAGCGCGCTCGGGGTGAGCGTGGCGTGGGGGCTGCTCGTGGTGGCCATGGGAGCAGGGTACCCGCTCATCTGGGTGGCGGACCAGGTGAAGAAGCGCCACCACCTCATCACCCGGGCGCTGCCCTACAGCCTGGACCTGCTGACGCTCTCCGTGGAGGCGGGTCTGGACTTCACCGGCGCGCTCAACAAGGTGGTGGAGAAGGGCAAGGCGGGGCCGCTGCGGGACGAGTTCAGCATGCTGCTGAAGCAGTTGAAGATGGGCAAGACGCGCGAGGAGGCGCTGAAGGCCATGATCGTCCGGGTGGACTTGCCGGCGCTCACCTCCTTCGTGACGGCGCTCATCCAGGCGGACAAGATGGGGACGAGCCTGGGCAAGGTACTCCGCATCCAGTCCACGCAGCTGCGCATCGAGCGGACGCAGCGCGCGGAGAAGCTGGCCGGCGAGGCGCCGGTCAAGATGCTCTTCCCGCTGATTGCCTGCATCTTCCCCACGGTGTTCATGGTGCTGTTCGGCCCCATCGTATTCGCGCTGATGTACGGCGGGGTCGGAAGCTGAGTGTTGCTCCACATCCTCATCACGGCGGGGCAGGAGAAGGGCAAGTCGCTCGAGTTCGACCAGCTCGCGGTGACGCTCGGCCGCACCAGTGACAACGATCTCGTGCTGGTGGAGTCAGGCGTCTCGCGCAAGCACGCGCGGTTGTTCCAGCGGGCGGGCAGCTGGAACGTGGAAGACAGCGGGAGCGCAAACGGCACCATGCTGAACGGCCAGCCGCTGAATGGCTCCGCGCCGTTGAAGACCGGGGACAAGGTTGCGGTGGGGCCGGTGGAATTCACCGTCACGGTGAACCTCCCGGAGGACGGGCTGGAGCCGCCGGACTCCGGGCTGTCCACGCGGCTGGTGGACGCGGAGGCGCCGCCGTTGGAGCAGTCCACCCGGATCGTCTCGGCCTCGGCGGTGGCGCAGGACCCGGCCGCCCGCGTGAAGACAGGACAGATGGGGGCGGTGCCGCCGCGGAGGACGGGGGCGCAGCCGGTGTTGGCTGCTGCCGGTAACGGCCCCTCCCGCCCAGCCATCCCCGCTTCCCCGTCCAAGACTACGCACCCGCGGCCCGCGCACGCCGTGGTGTCCGGCGAGGCCGAGGCGGCGACAGGGGAGGTGGACGACGAGGCCACCGGCGCGGGCGCTCCCGGGAACCTCCCTGTCCGCCCGGGGCCTGGCGGCCGGCCCGCGCCGCCGCGCGCGCGCACCAGCGCCCCGCAGGAAGCGGGTGATGCGTTGGAGCGGCTGCGGGCCCGCCGCGAGCACGGCGACTCCGTTGGTGGACAGCTGGCGCTGGCGTGGGGCGAGGCCCCCCCGGCGAAAAAGGCGCTCGCGGTGGTGATGGGGCTGCTGCTGCTGGGCGGCTCGGTGGCGGGCGTGGTGTACGTCTACCGCCCGACCGCGTTTGGCCCGTCCATCCCCGAGCCCATGGCGTTGGGGCGAGATCGGATCACCCACTCGTTCGGCTACGGAGACGAGGTGGACTTCCGCCGCGTGGACGAGAAGTCCTTCGACTTCGAGTACACCAACGCGGGGCGCGCCGTAGCGGTGCTGCACTACTCGGCCCGGTCCATCTCGGAGCGGGAGGTCAACATCGTCCTCAACGGCGTCATCCAGGGCCAGGTGCCCCCGGACACGCTGGAGCCGGACCGCGAGTACGAGCAAGTGTTCGCCGCGAGGGACCTCCGAAACGGGCAGAAGAACACCCTCTCGTTCGACAACGTGAAGAACCCGCCGGGGCGCGAGGCGTGGGCGGTGTACGGCATCCTGCTGGAGGTCATCCCCATCCCGGATGCGCCCGAGGAGCAGCTGGCGGTGCTCGCCAGCGAGTCCGCCCGCAAGGCCTCGCAGTTCTATGATCTGCGAGAGGTAGGTCCGGAGAACCTGTTCCGCGCCTGGAAGACCTTCCGGTTCGCCTGGTTGTACATGGAGGCCATGACCAACCGGCCGGAGTTGTATTCGCTCGTCCGGGACCGCTACCAGCAGGTGTCCCGCGAGCTGGACAACCAGTGCGCCCGGTTACTGCTGGCGGCCCAGAAGGCCGTCCAGCTGAAGAACCCGGCACGGGCCGACAAGGCGCTCGAGCGGGTGATCACCTTCTTCCCCACCAACGAGCACCGCTGCAACGCGCAATCGC
>VGRA01000315.1 GCA_016875515.1 Deltaproteobacteria bacterium
GGTGGAGCTGCGCCTGTGGCACGGCCCGTCGCCCGTCCACTTCCAGCTCCAGGCGGAGGCGCGCAGCGCCCTGCTGCCGCTCGGCTTCCACTTGGACGAGGGCGGCACCACCCTGCTGCAAGAGGCCCCCGCCGCATGCCCGCCCGCGTGAAAGCCCCCCGCCGTGCGCCGCGCCCCACCCCGCGGCAGAACACCGCCGCCTCGCTCGCCCTGCTCGCGCTCGCCCCGGAGTCGTGGACGCCCTGCCTGTAGGTGGGCCACGCCTACCGGCTCCCGGGGCACTGCGCCCCGTCCGCCTCGCTGTCCGCAAGCGCCTGCGTCTCGGACGTGGACGGCGCTGCCTCGCTCACCGTCCGCCTCTGGCTGGACGGCACGGTGCCGCGGGAGGTCCGGCAGCGCGTCCCACTGCAACTCCAGGCGTTCCTCGGCGCGCGCGGCTTTGAAGGGCACGATGCAGGCGCGGAGATGCGCCGGCTGTTTGGCGACGGGCGCCTGGCGGACCGGAAAGACCACGTGGACGGGCAGTTCCACAAGGCCTACGTGCCAAGCCCGGACATGCAGGCGGAGCTGGCCGAGGTGCACGCGTTCCTGTCCCGGCTCGGGCCGAATTAGAGCCGGGGCCGCGGAAAAACCGGCCAGCCCCTGCCGCATGGCAGGACATGAGCCAACCGCACGTCCCCGTCTTCTTCCGCCCCGAGCAGGTCGCCGCCCGCGCCGAGGTCCAAACCTCCCCATCTGCCGCCAAGCCGAAGGCCGTGGTGGAGTCGTGGAAACGGCTCGGGGTACCGCTCGCCGTCCACACCTTCGAGCCCGTCACCCGCGAGGTGCTCGCCACCGCCCATGACCGCGCCTACGTGGACGCGGTGCTGGACCTGGAGGAGGACAACGGCTTCTACAACCGCAGCGCCGCGGTGGCCGCGTCCCTGCCGTACACCACCGGCAGCTTCCTGGCTGCCACCCTCCACGTGCTCCGGCATGGCGGCGCCGCGGCCTCTCCCACCAGCGGCTTCCACCACGCCTGCCATGACTCGGGCGGCGGCTTCTGCACCTTCAACGGCCTGGCCGTGGCCGCCCTGCGCGCACTTGCGGAGGGCTGCCGCAAGCTGGCCATCCTGGACTGTGACGCCCACTTCGGGGACGGCACGCACGACATCCTCTCCCGCACCGGCCACCTCGAGAGGGACGTGCTGCATTACACCCGCGGCTCGCCCCACTACCGCGGTGGGAACGAGCAGGCGGCAAGTTTCCTCGCCCACCTGCCGCAACTGCTTTCCCAGTGGAAGGACGAGGGGGTGGAGCTGGTACTCTACCAGGCCGGCGCGGACCCCCACGTGGACGACCCGGTGGGCTGCCGCTTCCTCACCACGGCGCAGCTGCACGAGCGGGACCGGGCCGTCTTCCAGTCCTGCGCCCGTCTGGGGCTGCCCGTCGCGTGGAATCTGGCGGGCGGCTACCAGGAGTCCGGCGGGCGCTGGCCGGCCTCCATCCGCAAGGTGCTGAACGTCCACGACAACACCCTGCGCGCCTGCGCCGAGGCCTTCGTCCGGTAGCTGCCCGAACGCGGCCACGCGGCGCCATGTCAGACACCCGTGCAACAACCGTCTCGCAACAACGTTCCATAAACCCAGAACAGGAGCACCCCGTGAGCCACCCGAACAGCACCCCGTCCACCTCCCCGGCGGCCCGCGCCGGCAGGGCCCTTCGCAGGCGCATCCAGGAGGTGCAGGCGGGCGCGGAGCCTTCGCGCCTGCTGCTCGCCGTCCGCCCACATGTCCGCAAGGCGCTCGGCAAGGGCACCCCGCGCGACGAGGTGGACACCCTCTCGTCGGACTTTGCGCTCGGTTGCGCGGGGCCGGGCGGTCCGGACTTGACCCGGGCGCTGCTCGGTCACCCGGATGACCAACTGCCCCAGGCCCTCGCCGCCCTGGTCCCGGAGCTCCGGGCGCGCCGCGCCGCCATCCCAGACTCTCCCGCCCGCTTCGCGCTCGTGGGCGAGCAGGGGCTCCCGCTGGACGCCCGGCTGCGCTTCTTCGCGAGCGCCGACCGGGCCATCCACCTGCTGCGCCGGGAGCTGACGCCGCTCCAGTTCGCGCTCGTGGGGCTGTCCTGGCGCGGGCTGGACGAGGCGCAGGCCAACGCCCGTCTCGGGCTGGATGCCGGGCAGGCGGCGCACGAGCGCGCGCTGGCCGAGGAGGCCCTCGAGCGCTTCCGGACGCACCACCGGCTCGGCTGACGCAGCCCCGCCGGAAAAAGCAGGCCGCCGCTGCCGCACCTCTCCTTGTCCCCGCAATCCCCCGGAGCCCCCATGAACGCCCTCGACGCCCTGCTGCTGCTGGAGACCCCCTCGCTGAAGGCCGGCCTCGCCGCCCACCCTCACGCCCTGGTGCGGCTGGAGGCGCTCGGGCGCCCGGACCGCAAGCGCCCCCCGCTGGACCTGGTGGCCTGCATTGACGTGTCCGGCTCCATGTCCGGCCCAAAGCTGGAGGCGGTCCGGCGCGCCCTCCACGCGCTCGCCTCCGAGCTGTCCGGCGAGGACCGGCTCGGCCTCACCACTTTCGAGGCCGAGGTGCGCCAGGCCCTGCCCCCCACCGCCATGGACCGGGAGGGCAAGGCGCGGCTGCGCGCCGCGGTGGACCGGCTCGTCCCCCTGGGCAACACCTTCATGTCCGGCGGGCTGCTCGGCGCGCTGGATGATCTCCACGCCGCCCCCGCCCCGGCCGAAGGGGCCGTCCGCCGCGTCCTGCTCTTCACGGACGGCCACGCCAACCACGGGCTGTCCGAGGCGGACCGCGAGGGCTGGGCCCAGCTGCTCGGCAAGCAGCTGCGCGGCACGTCCGTCTCCTGGTTCGGCTTCGGCGAGGACCACGACGCGGAGTTCCTCGCCTGGCTCGCGGACCTGTCCCGCGGCAACGCCTACGTGGCGAAGGACGCGGACGCCATCTCGGACGGCTTCGCCCAGGAGCTCGGCGGCCTGCTCGGGGTGCGCGCCACGGACATCACCGTCACCCTCTCCGTGAAGGGCGGCAGCGCCGCGCTGCTCAACGAGGAGGCCTCCGAGCAGAAGGACGGCGCGGTGCGGGTGAAGCTCGCGGACCTCTCCTGCGAGGAGCGCCGGGACCTCGTCTTCGCCCTGGCCGTTCCCCCCTCCGGGGCCGGGGCGCCTCCGCTCTCGGTGGACGTCCAGGTGCGCTTCCGGGACGCCCTCTCCGGGGACTGGCAGGAGGCGGCCCTGCGCGGGGAGGTGGCCTTCACCGACGGGGCCCCTGCCACCCCGAGGCTGGAGGTGGTGGAGGCGGCCGCGCTCGTCCTCGCCGGCCTGGCGCAGGGGCGCGCCCGGGCCTTCTCGGAGCAGCGGCGCTGGACGGACGCTGCGGCGGCCATCCACGAGGCGGCGGCCCGGCTGCGCGCGGTGGGCACCGAGCGCGCCTCGGCCCTGGCCGAGAACCTCGCCCGGCTGGCCGGCGAGTACGGGGACCCGGCCGTGTATGGCACCAGCAAGTCCAAGCTGATGGCCTCCCGCCGCGCCTTCAGCAAACAGCGCAGCAGCGGCTCGGACATGGACGGCTTCTTCAGCACGGAGTCCAAGCGGGCCATGCAGGAGCGCTTCCGCGCCCAGCGCGAGGCGGAGGAGGCCCAGGTGGACACGGACCTCGTCCGGCGGCTGGAGCAGGAGATGGTGGACCACCTCCGGCAGGCGCTCACCCGGGCCCGCGTCCGCGGCCCGCGCCGGCCCCACTGAGCCCATCCCCCGCCAGCGACCGCCCATGTCCACCCCGCTCACGACGTTCCACGCGCCCCTCGGTCCCCGGCATGACGTGCCCGCCCGGCTGCACCTGCGCCCGGACGGGTTCCGGCTCTCGCTCGGCCCGGGCCCCGGGCTCGCCGGGGAGCAAGTGCTGGAGCTGTCCACCGCCGCGGACCCCTTCACCCCGCAGCGCTGGGCTTGGGAGCTGCTCCCGTGGGGCGACCGCGCCCTCTCCCGCTTCCCGCGGGACGCCTTCGCGCAGTTCCTCGAGGGCGCGGAACTGCACCTCCGGGAGGCGTGGGACGCCCGAGGGACCTGGAAGCCCGTGTCCCTCGAGGGGCTGCTGCAACAGCGTCTCCATTCATGGCCCCAGCTGGAGCGGCGAGAGGAGCCCGAGGGATTCACCCTGGACCTGGTGGGGCTCCGCGGGTGGGTGAGACAGGCGCGGGCGCACCTGTGGTCCCTGCTCTCCCCGCCGCTGGTTGAGCGGGCGCGGGGCTTCGGCGCGGACGTGCAGTGGCAGCTCTACCTGCTGATGGCCGGGGACGCCTCCGGCCGGCTCGCGCAGCTGGCCGCGGTGGCGCCGGGGACCCTGCTGTTCGCGCTCGAGCACGCCCGGCGCGCACGG
>VGRA01000316.1 GCA_016875515.1 Deltaproteobacteria bacterium
CCGGGCGTTCAGCCTCGCCGAGTTGGAGGAGTTGAAGGGCCAGCTGCAGTATGTGCGGGACGTGACCGTGCCGGACATCGAGCTGCAGGTCTCCAGCGTGTCCGCCACCAACGCCACCACGAAGGTCAGCGGGCAGGTGCTGGTGATGGCCGGGGAGCAGGCCACGCCCACGGTGCTCGCGGACTACGAGGACCTAACGGTGGCCGAGGGCGGCAAGCTGCAGCTGGCGCTGGACGTGGCCCCGCAGCGCGCGGTGCTGGCCCCCATCCTCAAGGGGGAGACGGCGCAGCTGAAGTTCACCGGCAACCTGGACGCGGTGCCCGCGCAGTTCAAGGTGAAGGCGCGCATCCACGTCGTCGCGGTCGTGGGTCTGTGAGCGCGCGGGCCCTGGCGGCGGCAGGGGCGTTGCTGGTGGCCGGCTGCGCGCCGGAGTTGCTCGCCCCGGTGGAGGGCTGGGTGGAGACAGGGTTCGTACTGCGCCTGTCGGAGGCGGCGAGCACCACCGGCGAGCCCTCCGCGCCGCTGGATCTCGCCGACTTCCGGGCGCTCAGCCAGGGCCGGACCGAGGTGCGGGTGACCGCGATGGCCCTGGAGGTGCTGGACTTCGATCCCACCACCCCCACGCAGCTGGCCTCCGGCGAGGTGAAGCTGGCAGCCAGCGAAGGCGCGGTGGCAGGTTTCACCGTGGCCTTCCGGGATCTCCCCATTGGCGAGACCGCCCGCAAGGACGTGGCGGTGGAGAGCGCTTCACAGGACGCAAGCGCGCTGCTGCTGGGCAAGGACTCGGTGTCCCTGAGGCTGCGCTACGCGCTGGACGTGGTGCCGGCGCGTTTCAACCTGAAGGTGATGCTGAAGCTGCGCGCGGCCGAACTGCCGTGAATCAGGCCACCTGCGGCAGGTAGTGGCGCACCTGGCGGCGCCACCACTCGTACTGGTGCTTGCTGTCCTGGCCCCACACCGCCACGTGGGCGGGGATTCCCTTGCGGCGCAGCCACTGGCCCAGCTCCACCGTCTCCGGGAGGCAGTTGCCCTCGAAGGCCCCCTGGCCCACCACCAGCGTCAGGTGGGTCTGCCGCCGCACGCGGTCGAGGGCCGCCCCCTCCAGCCCGGGGACGAAGGCGAGCGGATCGTTGAAGTAGACCTCCTCGCTGTAGCCGCCGCGCACGTAGGAGGCGCCGCGGTACCTGCCGGACATGCACAGCGCCCCGTGGAACACCTCCGGGAACTTGAGCGCGAAGAGGGCCGAGTACATGGCCCCCATGCTGCAGCCGGTGGCGAGCACGCGCGCGTGGGGATCCCTGCAGTCCTTGCGGATGAACGGCAGCAGGGTCTCCAGGATGAAGTGCTCGTAGGCGCGGTGGCGGGCCATGCGCTGCTCGAGCGGCCCGTTGGACGAGAACGTCTGGGAGATGTTGCTCTCCGGGCAGTACAGCTTGATGTGCCCCTCGGCGAGCCAGGGCCCCAGGGCCTCCACCATGCCGCTCTCCTTCCACTCGTGGGCCACGCCCGCGTTGGACGGGAAGACGATGACCGGGCGGCCCACCTCGCCGAAGCACCAGAGGTGTGCGCGGCGGCCGAGGGCGGGGCTCTCCAACAGGACGTGACGTGCGTTCATGCGAGGGCAGAGCATGCCCGAGGATTGCGCAGCCGTCGCCTTCGCGGCCGCTTGACGCCGTGCATGCACGGGTCCAGCGTCCCAGCCCCTATGGACCTTCGAAGCATTGGGGCGGTGGCCGAGGAGTTGGGGCTGTCTTCGTCGCACGTGATCCCCTGGGGGCGGCACCGGGCCAAGGTGGACCTCGGCGCGCTTAAGCCGGAGGGGGCGCAGCACGGCCGCCTGGTACTGGTGAGCGCCATCAACCCCACGCCGCCGGGGGAAGGGAAGACCACCACGTCGGTGGCGCTGGCCATGGGGCTGCGGCGGCGGGGCCGGCGGGCGGTGGCGGCGCTGCGGGAGCCGTCGCTCGGGCCGGTGTTCGGCGTGAAGGGGGGCGGCACGGGCGGCGGCCAGGCCATGCTGGAGCCGGCGGCGGACATCAACCTGCACTTCACCGGGGACATCCACGCCGTCACCGCCGCCCACAACCTGCTCGCGGCGCTGGTGGACAACGCCCTGCACTTCGGCACGCCGGTGGCCCTGGACGGGCGGACCGTCACCTGGCCGCGGGTGATGGACATGAATGACCGGTCCCTGCGGCGGGTGGTGCTGGGGCTGGGGGGCAAGGCAGACGGCGTGCCGCGGGAGAGCCGGTTCGACATCACCGCCGCCAGCGAGGTGATGGCCATCCTGGGGCTGAGCAGCTCGCTTGCGGACCTGCAGCGGCGGTGCGCGCGGATCGTCGTGGGGCGGGGGCCGGACGGGCGGCCGGTGCGGGCCGGTGATCTCCACGCCGAGGCGGCCATGACGGCGCTGCTGCGGGACGCTCTGATGCCCAACCTGGTGCAGACGCGAGAGGGGGGGCCGGCCCTCGTCCACGGCGGGCCGTTCGCCAACATCGCCTACGGGTGCAGCACCATCGTGGGGACGCGGCTGGGGCTGTCCTACGCCCAGGAGGTGGTGACGGAGGGGGGCTTCGGGTTCGACCTGGGCGGGGAGAAGTTCCTGGACCTGAAGTGCCGGACAGCGGGGACGTGGCCGCGGGCGGTGGTGCTGGTGGCGACCCTGCGGGCGCTCAAGTTCCATGGCGGCGTGCCGCTGAAGGCCGTGGGCGAGCCGGACATGGCGGGGCTGCAGCGGGGCTTTGACCACCTGGGCAAGCACCTGGAGACGGTGGCCGCCTACGGGCTGCCGGCGGTGGTGGCGGTGAACCGCTTCCCCACCGACCGCGAGGAGGAGCTGGAGGCCCTGCGGGGCTACGCCCGCGGCCGCGGCGTGGCGCTGGCGGTCCACGAGGGGTTCTCGAGGGGCGGGGAGGGGGCGCTGGAACTGGCGGACGCGGTGCTGGAGGTGCTGGGCGGGACGAACGCCGCGCCCCCTGCGCCGAAGTTCCTCTACCCGCTCGAGTCCACCGCCGAGGAGAAGTTGAACGCGATTGCACGGACCGCCTACGGGGCGGACGGGGTGGTCTTCACCGCGCAGGCGCGCAAGCAGCTGGAGGACATTGTCCAGGTGGGGGAGGGGAAGCTGCCGGTGTGCGTGGCCAAGACGCACCTGTCACTGACCGACGACCCGGCCCGGATTGGCCGGCCGAGCGGCTTCAACGTGACGGTGCGCGAGGTGCGGCTGTCTGCGGGGGCGGGCTACATCGTGTGCCTGACCGGGGAGCTCATGACCATGCCCGGGCTGCCGAAGGAGCCGGCCAGCCACCGCGTGGTGGTCCACCCGGACGGGCGGATCACCGGGCTGATGCAGGGGGAGTAAGCTTCAGCCGTCCGAGGAGGCCCAGGCCTCCAGCAGCAGGGCGTTCTCGGCCGCCGTCCCCACCGTCACCCGCAACCAGCCGCCGGTCACCGGGCCCGGCTGGCGCCACACCCGCACGCCCTGTCCCAGCAGCCGCGCGTGAACGGACTCCGCGCCGGAGCGCGGGCACACCCAGAGGAAGTTTGCCTCGGAGGGCGTGACGCGGGTGCCGAGCGCCTCGAGCCTGCGCGCCAGTTGCTCCCGCTCCTCCGCGCACGCGCGCGCGTGGTCGCGCAGCACCGCCCCGGCCTCCCTCAACACCGCCGCCGCCGCCTTCTGGCTGGCCGCGGCCACGCTGAACGGGGCGCGCACCGCGTCCAGGGCCGTGACGACGTGGGGGGCCGCTTCGGCCCACCCCACGCGCAGCGCGGCGAGCCCCACCTTGCTGAGGGTGCCCACCCGCACCAGGTTGTCCGGCCCTGGGCGGGCAGGCGTCCCGGCCCGGGAAAAGGCGGCATAGGCCTCGTCCAGCACGACCAGTCCATGCGGGGCGCGGGCGCAGGCGGAAAGGACAACCCCGGGCGGCACCGGGCGCCCCGTGGGGTTGTTGGGGGAGGCCAGGAACACGAGGTTGGGCCGGTGCCGGTCACACGCCTCCAGCAGCGCCGCGGCGTCCACTTCCCAATCCTCCCGCAGGGGAACCTCCACCACGTCCCACCCACGCAGCAGCGGCCGCCTCCGGAACATGACGAAGGACGGCGAGGGCATCAGCGCCACGGGCTTTTCCCCCCCGGGAGGCGGCGCACACCAGGCCTCCGTCAGAAGGGACAGGATCTCGTCGGAGCCGGCCCCCACCACCACAGCAGCGGACTCCACGGACAGCCACCCCGCGAGCGCCTCGCGCAGCTCCCCCGTGTCCGACGGCGGGTAGCGAGAAACCTCCAGCGACTGGAGCCCCCTGGCCAGCGCGGCGAGGAAGTCCGGGTGGGTGAGCGGCGGCGCCTCGTTGGCGTCCAGCCGCAGCCCGGCGAAC
>VGRA01000317.1 GCA_016875515.1 Deltaproteobacteria bacterium
CCACGGCGCAGGGAATCCCGCCACGGTGGACGCTGTTACACGGGCTCCCACCACGTCGGCTTGACAGGCAGGACACGCACCTTATTTTCCGCGCCGGCTTTCCGGAGCTATCGGAAAACCCAAGACATTGAGGGAGTTTGAAACGCCCATGGCGATGATCGAAGTGAAGGGGCTCACCAAGCGCTACCGGGACCGGGTGGCAGTGGACGGACTGTCCTTCGAAGTCGGCGAGGGGGAGATCCTCGGCTTCCTCGGCCCCAACGGCGCCGGCAAGTCCACCACCATGAAGATCCTCACCGGCTTCTTGCCCGCCTCCGAAGGGACGGCGAAGGTGGCGGGGTTTGACGTCTTCGAACACCCCATGGAGGTGAAGCGCCGCATCGGCTACCTCCCGGAGACACCGCCGCTGTACGCGGAGATGACGGTGAAGGCGTACCTGCAATTCGTGGCCACGCTGAAGGGCGTGACGCGGGCGCAGGTGAAGTCGGAGCTGGAGCGCGTGGCCACCCGGTGCGGCCTGGCCCACGTCATGGGGCGCGTCATCCAGAACCTCTCCAAGGGCTACCGGCAGCGCGTGGGCATTGCGCAGGCGCTGCTGGGCAGCCCCCCGGTGCTCATTCTGGACGAGCCCACCGAGGGGTTGGATCCCGCCCAGCGCGCAGAGGTGCGCCAGCTCATCAAGGAGCTGGCCGGCAAGCACACGGTCCTCCTCTCCACGCACATCCTCCCGGAGGTGCAGATGACCTGCCAGAAGGTCCTCATCCTCAACCAAGGCAAGCTCGTGGCCTATGACGAGATCCAGCGGCTCGCCCAGAACGCGGCGCAGCCCGGGGCGGCCGAGCCGTCACTCGAGGAAGTCTTCATCAAGCTGACGGCGGCCTAGGGCCCCGCACGCGGAGAACACCATGCGCAACGCACTCGCCATTGCCCGCAAGGAGCTGTCCATCTACTTCACCACGCCGTGGGCCTACGTGGTCTTCACGGCCATGGTGGGAATCACCGCCTTCTTCTTCGTGGGCTCGCTGTCCTTCTTCCGCACCATCAACGAGCTGGCCCGCAACATGGGCTGGGCGCGGATGCCGGGGGAGTACCAGTCCTTCAAGAACCTGACCGACGGCGTCATCGCGCCTCTGTGGGGGGTGATGATCGTCATCACCGCCATCGTGGCGCCCATCCTCTCCATGAGGCTGTTCGCCGAGGAGAAGCGGAACAAGACGTTCGAGCTGCTGATGACGGCGCCGGTGCGCCCCATCGAGATCGTCCTGGGCAAGTACCTGGGCGGGCTGGTCATCGTCACCACCACGCTGGGACTGACCATCCTCTTCCCGCTCATCCTGTCGCTGTACGGCAAAAGCGAGAGCGGGAGCGCGCTGGAGTGGAGCACCATCCTGCTGGGCTACCTGGGGGTGCTGCTGTACGGGGCCAGCTGCCTGGCGGTGGGGATGTTCGTCTCCTCGCTCACCGAGTCCCAGATGCTCGCCGGGGTCATCACCATCATCGTCATGCTGGCGCTGCTGCTGGTGAAGGGGCTCACCCAGACGGCAGACGAGCCGCTGCGCAGCATCGTCGGGTACCTCAGCTTCGACTCGCAGCTGCAGAATCTCATGAAGGGCGTGCTGGACCTCAAGGCCATCGTCTACGTGGCCAGCATCAGCGTCTTCTTCATCTTCCTCACCCACCGCTCGGTGGAAGCCCAGCGCTGGAGCTGAGGACAGGAGGCCGGAACACCATGAACACGCGCACCATCGGGAAGATCCTCGGGGCGGCGGGGCTGGTCCTGCTGCTCTCCAGCGGCTTCACCTGGCTCATCACCAGCGGCAGCGCCGCGCTCGCCGGCGCCAAGGCCGCGTCCGGGGTGGTCCTCATCGGCATCTTCTTCTTCACCAACTGGGAGGGGATGGGGCAGTTCGCGAGCAAGCGCTCGTCCCTCTTCGTCCTGTCCTCCGCGGTGATGACCCTGTCCGTGTTGGCGGGGCTTTCGGCCATCAACTATGTGGCGGCCAAGAAGAACAAGGCGTGGGATCTCACCAGCAAGAAGATCTACACGCTCGCCCCGCAGACGCAGACCGCGCTCAAGGACCTGAAGGAGAAGGTGAAGGCCATTGGCTTCCTCGCGGCCAAGGACCCCGCCTACGAGCCGCTGGAGAACCTGCTGCAGCGCTACGCGGACGAGACGCCGGAGAGGTTCGAGTACGCGTTCAAGGATCCCATGAAGCACCCGGACCTGACGGCGAAGTACAACGTCAAGCAGGGGGCCAGCACCGTGGTGCTGGTGCGCGGCGAGGGCGAGATGCAGACCCAGACGTCCCTCAACATCATCAGCGAGCAGGAGCTCACCAACGCGCTGCTCAAGCTGAACGCGGGGGGCGAGCAGAAGGTGTGCGTGGTGGCGGGCCACGGCGAGTTCCCGCTGGAGCCGCAGCCCGGGCAGCCGGGCACCTCGCTCAGCGAGCTGAAGCAGTCCCTGGCGCAGGAGGGCTACACCACGGAGGCGCTCAACCTGGCCGGGCAGCAGGAGGTGCCCCGGGACTGCGGCCTCGTGGTGGTGGCTGGGAGCCGCGGCGCCTTCGCCGAGCCTGAGGTGGCCACGCTGCAGAAGTTCCTCGCCGAGGGCGGGCGCCTGGCCTACTTCGCGGAGATGAACGCGGAGCCCGGGCTGGACAAGCTGCTCGCCACCTACGGCATCCAGGTGGACCCGGGCATCGTGGCAGACCTGCGGTTCGCCAACCGCTCCCCGTACCACGTCGTCTCCCCGTTCTTCAGCGAGCACGAGGTGGGCAAGCTGCTGAAGGGGCTGCAGATGAACATCCTGCTGCCCACGGTGCGCGGGCTGTCCGTGCTGCACACCCCGGAGGCGGAGGGGGCCACCGCCACGCCGGTGCTCACCTCCTCCCCCTACGCCTGGGTGGAGTCCACGCCCAACGACGAGCCGGAGCCCAACGAGGGGGAGAAGGCCGGCCAGCTTCCGCTGGTGGTGGCCTCCACGCGCAACACCGCCTCCGCCCCGAACAAGCGCTTCGACGAGGGGCGCGTGGTGGTCTTCGGTGACTCGGAGCTGCTGGTGGATGCCAACTGGGGGTACGAGCCCAACCGCAACCTGGTGATGAACGCGCTCGCGTGGACGAGCACCCAGGTGAACAAGGTCACCATCCGCCCGCCGGATCGGGACATCAGCACCATCGACATCGACGACCAGACCATGGGCCAGCTGCGCTTCTTCGCCACGGACCTGCTGCCGCTGTCCCTGCTGATGGTGGGGCTGGGCATCTGGATTGCGCGGAGGAACCAGTGAGCGCAGCGACGCGCAGCCTGCTCGCCAGCCTCGGCGGGCTTGTGGTGGCCGGCGGCCTGGTGGCATGGGCCTTCTACGGCGTCAACGAGGGCGAGGAGCGGGAGACGAAGAAGAAGGAGGTCGCGGACCGCGTCTTCAGCGCCGCCGCGGCCCTGGAGAAGCCCAGCGACGGCGGCAGCCCGGACATCGCCTTCACCGCGTTCGACGTGGTGGCCAAGGGAGAGACGACGCGGCTGGAGAAGCGCGAGGGGGCGTGGAAGGTGGTCATGCCGCTGGTCGCCCCCGCGGACCGCTTCACGGTGGACGCCCTGTCCAGCCAGCTGCAGACGGCGAAGTTCAAGGCGGTGGTGGAGGAATCCCCGGACGCAGAGGCGCTCAGGAAGTACGGGCTGGACGCCCCGCGCTTCACCGTCACCGGCACGGCCACCTTCCCGGATGGCAGCACCCGGACGGTGAAGCTGGAGGCCGGCATCGACAACCCGTTCGACGGTAGCGTCTACATGCGCCGGGACGGGGACAAGGCGGTGTACGCAGCCGAGGGCGGCCTCCGGTACACGCTGGAGAAGAGCAGCTTCGACCTGCGGGACAAGGAGCTGTTCTCCGCCGTGGAAGAGCCGAAGCTGAAGGGGCTGCGCGTCCGGGTGGGAGACAACGCCTGGGAACTGGAGCGTGCCGAGGGGACGTGGCGGCTGACCGCCCCGCTCTCCACCCCGGCAGAGGCAACGGCCGTCACCTCGCTGGTGGCGACGCTCCGGGCCGAGCGCGCCCAGGCCTTCCCGGAGGACTCGGAGGCCCGCCGCAAGGCGCTCGGCTTCGGCGCGCCACGCGCCGAGGCCACCTTCACCCGGGACGGGGCCGAGCCCGTGCGCGCCCGCTTCGTGGACGGCGAGGGCGGCCGCGTTCTGGCGCTGGTCGAGGTGGGCGGCACCGCGCAGCTGGCGGAGCTGCAGGCCTCCGCCCTGGCCGCGCTGGACAAGAAGCCCGTGGACCTGCGCGACAAGTCGGTCCTGTCCTTCAAGCAGGACGCCGCCGCGCGCGTCTCCGTGTACGCCAACGGCGGCAGCGTCCCCACGCTGG
>VGRA01000318.1 GCA_016875515.1 Deltaproteobacteria bacterium
GCGCACACCGGCCCCGCTAGCAACCACAGCGCCGCATGTCTGTACGTGTTCCGCCCCCACCGAGCGCACGCGCGTGCGGACGCCATGACTCGCCGTTGCAAATGCGACGGGGGAGTCGGATTCAAACGACGCGCGCGGGACGGCCTCGCCACCCCGCTCGTGCGTTGATCCAACGCGCGCGCGGGGCTGCCCGGCGAGCCCCTCCCCGCCGGACCGGACGCCGGACCGGGGATCACGGGTCCTCTTGCACGGCGGCCACGGGCACCTGTTCCGGCTCGGCGGTACGTGGCGCTTCCAACGTGTAGGCGATGACCGCGGCAGCGCCCCCGTGGACCTCAACGGTCTCGTCGGTCAGCACGCGGGCGCCCTCCTTCAGGACCACCTGGTGGTGGCCCGGCGACAGGAGCACGCGGGCGGGGGTCAGGTCCCGCGCCTCGCCGTCCACCTCCACCAACAGGCCACGCGGCGTGGTGGTCACCAGCAGCAGGCCGGGCGCCGCTTCGTGCGGGTCCACCCGCGGTGGCAGCCCGGGGGAGGGTGCCGATGCAGGGAGGGCTGCTGCGCGGGCCAGCGCTCTCCGCCGGGCCAGGTACGCCACCCCATTCACCAGGGACAGCGTGATCACGATCACCGCGGCGAGGGACCAGGGTCTCATGGGCCGTACCCCACCGACAGTCAGTGGATGACGGACGCCACCAGGCCGGAGAACCCCGCGGACAGCAGCATCCAGTTCGCGCGGTTCTCCTGTTCGGCGCGCGCGTTGGCCGCAGCGCTCGGGCGCCGCACGTCAGGCCCTCTCCCGGCCGGAGGCGCAGGCGGGAGGAGCCGGTTGCCCCGCACCCCTGACAGTTCCGACAGGACGGAGAAGACGTCCGTTCCCACGAGCTCCTCGAGCCCGGACGCGTTGGACCCTGGCACCAGCGCCGCGCCCGAAGGCGAAGACTCCCTGGGGTAGTACGAGACCGCCGCCGCGAGGTGCTCGGCGCCAGAGGTCCAGCCCTCGCTCGCGCGGAGTTGCTCGAGCGCCTCGGCGAGCTCCGCGCAGCCCGCGAACCGGGCGGCGGGATTGCGGCCCAGGGCCTTGAGGAGGATGCGGTCCAATTGCGGCGGAATTCCGGGGGCGAGGCCTGAGGGGGGGAGGACCTCCGCGTGGAGCACCGCCACCACCCGCTCCGCGGCGGTCTTTCCTGCGAACAGCCGGCAGCCGGTCAGCAGTTCCCACAGGACGGCGGCGAGCGAGAACTGGTCCGAGCGCCCGTCCAGCGGCCGCAGCGTCACCTGCTCCGGGGACATGTAGGACCACTTGCCCTTGACCACCCCCGCTTGCGTGGCGGTGGCGGTCATCTCGCTCTTCGCGACGCCGAAATCGGTGAGCTTCACCGCGCCCTCCCGCGACACGAGCACGTTTTCGGGCGAGACATCCCGGTGGACGATCCTCAGCGGCGTCCCGTCTCGTCCGGCGAGCGCGTGCGCGTAAGCGAGCGCGCGCGCGAGCCCAATCCCCACCTCCACGGCGAAGCGCGCCCCGAGCAGCTGTCCGTGTGCCCGGCTCGCGGCGACCAGGCGCCCGAGCGTTGCACCCGACACGTACTCCATGGCGAGGAAGAAGCCGTCTCCCTCGCGCGCAAACTCGAAGACCTGGACGATGTTCGGGTGGCTCATCATGGATGCCACGCGCGCCTCGGTGATGAACATCTCTGCGAAGCTCGGGTTGCCAGCGAACTCCGGGAGGATCCGCTTGACCACCACCTGCTTCTCGAAGCCCGCCGGACCGTCCATGGAAGCAAGGAAGACCTGCGCCATTCCCCCCGAACCGAGGTCCTTCACCAGGCGGTAACGTCCGAATAACCGCCCGGAGGGCGCTGGGCCCCTGGGCGGCTCCCACTGCGCGCGCCCTGCATGTCCCACGTTGCCACGATGCGACACTTTCATGGCCGGCCTCCCTCTGCAGGGCACGGCGGGCGCGGGGAAAGTCCCGCGTTGCTGCCCTCCTTCAGGCGCGGGAGCAAATGCGCTGCCACAGGGGGCTGCGTGTCATCTCCCATGCTTGTGCGTGAACGCGTGGAGCACCGCTCCAGGCTGGTGCAGCGCACACGCTCGGAAATGGAGCAGTCGACGCGGGATTGGCGCGGGTTGACGCCTGACGTCGGTCTCCGCGAACGTGATCCCATGGATAAGTGCAAAGGCTGCGGTGCGCCTCGCGATCCCAGCCGGATCTCCTGCGCGTTCTGTGGTGCCGTGGAGCGCAGCGGCCTGGGCGAGGCCGAGGAGTTCCGTGCGCTCGAGGAGCTCCGCGTGCTGCTGGAGCGAACGCCGGCGGAGCGGCTGCCCTCCGTCTGGCAAGCGGCGTACGTGCCCCGGCACTGGGGGCCGGCGGCCCAGGCCTTCGGACAGGCGCTGCAGTGCGTGCGGGACCTGGGGCCGGCGAGCCGGGCCGCCTGCTCGCGGGCGGGGGCCATCCTCACGGGCGCAGCCGTGATGCACCTGGCCAACCCCGCCGCCGCCGAGGCCATCCCGCTCATGAAGGAGGGGCTCGCGCGCGCCCACGCCGTGGCCTACCCGGCGGCGCCGGAGCCGTTTCGCCGGTTCGGCCGCGCGCCACGCTTGCTGCCGGGGGTCTTCCGCTTCGTCCTCAGGCTGCTCGCCGTGGTGTTCGGCTTCGTCCTGCTCCTGTTGCTCCTGCTCAGCCTCCTCGGGTTCGGGGCGCTGGGCCACCTGAAGGCGCTGCAGCTCGGATCCTCTGCGCCGATCCGCGGGCGGTAACCCGGCGCCCCTGCGCTACCGAGTCGACCAACTCCCTCCACCCCATGCCGCCTGGCTGACGGCTCCCGGCGCGGACGTGCGCGTCTTTCCCAGGTCTCCACAGGCGGGCTTCTCGCTCCTTATGACCGGGATCCTGGCAACCCCGGTGCTGGTGCTCCTGGTGGATGCCGCCACCCGGCGCACACATGGCCGAGGTGACGTCGCCGCGGGGGTGGTCGTCACGGGGCTCTTCTCTGCCAGCGTGCGCTGGGCGCGGCGCGAAGCTCGCAACGCACGCGACGTTGCAGCAGGCACCCTGCGGTTGGGCGTCTTCATGGGGCCGGACGCCCTGCTGTGGCGCCCCGAGCCACGGGCGGTGTGGCTGTTACCGAGGGCGGCACTCGGCTGCGTCGAACTGACGGCCCGCGACGGGGGAGACAGCGAGCACGGAACGGGCCGGCATGTCCCGGACGGCTTTGTCGTCACCACGCGGGGAGGCGGGGTCTTCTCGTTCGACGGGGCAGGCGACTACCCGGCCCGCGAGCTCATCGCCCCGTTGCGCACCTGGCCGGAGGTGGAGGTCCGGGTGGCCCCCGAGCTGGGCTGGGACGGCCCCGGGCACCCAGGCGGGCAGTCCCTTCCACGCGCCGTCCCCCAGGTGACCCATGCGGCTGAAGTACCACCTTGCCTGGCGCACCAATTCGAAGGGGAAGACATACGAGGACCGGTACCTCCTGCCTCTCGGCGTGCTCCCGGAGCGCCTGGAGGCCTCGGCCACGGAGGCCGAGGAATGCGCCCTGCAGGCGAAGGTGGACGCCCTCACCGCGCGAGGCCTTCTCTTCGCCGTGGTGGACGGCGTCGGGGGCGCGCCGCTGGGAATGGCGGCCGCCCAGAAGACGGTCGACACGCTGCGTGGCCTCTACGTGCGCCCGGAGTTCGAACCGGGGGCCGGCATTCCCACTGCGCGGGAGGTCCTCGGACGGGTCTACCAAGCGAACGAGGCCGTCTTCGGCTGGGGGCCCATGGACGGCGACGACGGCGTTGCGGTGACCGACGGAGCCCTCCGTCCCAAGGGGGCCGCGTGCATGACGGTCGCCTGCCTCTCGCCGGCGGGGAACGTCACGCTGTTCCAGGCCGGGGATACCGCCGCGTTCGTCCACCGGAAACGGAAGGGGACGCTCGAGCACTACACGGGAGAGGCAGACGCCGCGGGGCGCTCGGTGCGGTCGTACATCGGGCTCGGTCCCGGGCTGCGGGTGGACACCTTTCCCGTCCATGGGCTCGTTCGGGACGACCTGCTGGCGCTGGTCACGGACGGCGTCTTCCCCAAGGGCCTCTCCAGCCAGGAGGCTGTGCGCCAGGTGCTGGCCGAGTCGGAGGGGGACGTCAAGGCGGCATCCAGGCAGCTCGTCGAGCGGTCCAGGGCGCGCGGCTCGGTGGATGACATCATCGCGCTCGTCCTGTGCGTGGCCTAGCCCGGCGCCTACCGCTCGCGCCGCCAGGTCCGGAACGGGGCGTTGCGCTCCAGGCAGGCGGCGTCCTCCCCCACGAAGAGCTCGAGCCGGGGCGCGTCCAGGGCGTCGTAGCGGGCCACC
>VGRA01000319.1 GCA_016875515.1 Deltaproteobacteria bacterium
CAGCGCTCCTTCAAGAAGTGGAGCGAGGTGGAGCCCGTCTACAAGGCCATCGACACCGCCTACCGTGACTTCAACGCCAAGTACCGCGGCGCCTTCTATGCGGACGCGGAGACCGCTGCCCAGGTGCTCGCCCCGGTGTTCCAGTCCTACGGCGTCATCCCCGTGGAGGTGCCGTACATGTACTGCTCCGACTACGAGGTGGGCTCCAACCTCACCTGCAACCGGTGGGACCGCGGCGCGGACGTGTACGAGATGACCTCCGACTGGATGAACCGCTACCAGCAGTACTACTGGTTCGCCAACTTCAAGCGTGACCGGTACAACTGGGGCCCGAACAACGTCTTCCAGCGCAACTACAGCCGGTACATGGCCAACTTCCCCAACGTGTACCAGCACTGGGTGTTCAACATGTTCTGGAACGCCTTCTACGGCGGCTGGGACTACCAGACGTTCGACCAGGCGGGCGTGGCGGACGTGATGTACCAGAACTACTGGACCATGGCCGTCGTGGACTCCACCAACCTGCTGCTGAAGACCATGTCCACCCCCGCGGCCGGCTACACGGCCAAGGAGACGGCCACCAACACCTGGGTGCATGTCCCGGTGGCGGGCAACACCCGGGACACCCGCCTCCCTGCCGAGGCGGAGGCCCAGCTGAAGGCGGACCTGCTCGCCTCCGGCAAGTACACGGACATGGCCTACCTGCCGCGCGGCGAGGGGCGCAGCATGTTCACCCTCTACGACCACGACGGCTACGACTTCTTCCGCCGCCCGGTGGAGGTGGGGCACTTCTGGGACCAGTACGCGGCCATGGTGGCCATCACCTCGTCCGAGACCAACTTCCTCGGCGTGGACCGCGGCTCGGACGCCCTGCGCTACTCGCTGCCGTACTACATCACCTTCCCGAAGGACCTGACGAAGGTGTTCTCCGGCACCTGGACTGGCGATTACGGGTCGTTCTCCGCCTCCATCACCCCCTCGGGTGACGGCCTGGCCACCACGACCCTCCCGGCCACGCTGAATGCACGGGACTACATTGCCGGGTTCGACTACCCGCTGGCCCCCGCCTCCGCCCCGGCGGACAAGGTGGCCCCGTCTCCCACCTGGAGCACCCGCTTCTACGCCCAGCTGTTCGGCATGGCGTACTTCACGGAGAACTTCAACCAGGAGTTCGCCATGCAGAACCAGGTGTTCCGCGTGGGCACCGGCGAGAACGTCACCCCGGCGCAGGGCTACGAGGTGGTCTCGTTCGTGGACCCGTTCGGCGGTGGCTACAAGTACGCCTCGCTGGCCCCCACCCCGGGCTCCGGAGTCCCCGGCGAGGACACCCCCGCCGCCGGCCCGGTGATGGTGCGCAAGGCCATTGCCCTCAAGCAGGCGTGGGACGCTGCCAAGTCGGACGCCGACTCGGAACCGTCCAACGCCGCCAAGGCCGCCGCCGCGGCCGAGGCCGAGGGGCGTGTGCGCGAGGCGGTCCGCTCGCTGGAGATCATGCGCGGCCTGTACGGCATCTTCAGCCAGACCTGGTAACCCACCTGCGCTGCTGACGACGGACCGCCGCCCGCCCGCCTGCCCCCCGGCACGCGGACGAGGCGGGGAGCTCGTTTTGGGCGGGCAGTCCGCTAACCTGCGCGCTGTCACCGCATGTCCCCCGCGCACCAGCTCCCACTCTTCAGCGCCTCCGGCGCCGGCACGGATCCGGTTGTGGCTGCGCCTGCATCGTCGCCGTCTCCGCCCGCGGCGGCCTCCCGCACGCCGCCCCGGCGGGACGAGGTGCTGGACAAGGCGCAGGGGCTGGCGGCCCAGCTGTCCCGCGTGCTGGGGGCGACGGTGCGGCTCGCGGTGACGGACAACCGCAGCACCATGGTGTCCTTCCGGCGCAACCCCAGCGGGCTGCAGCTGCGGCTGCACCACATGTTCCTGGACGCGCCGCCCCACGTGGTGGAGGCGCTCGCGGACTACGCCGGCCGGGGCCGGCGCAAGGCCGGTGCAGTGCTGGATGGCTACATCCGTGAGCGGGACGGACACATCCGCCGCGTGCGGACGCGCGACGAGCGGCTGCAGCCGCTCGGGCGCTGCTTCGATCTGCGGGAGCTGTACGCCCGCGTCAACGCCGCGCACTTCGGCGGTGCCGTCCAGGCCTCCATTGGCTGGGCCCGCACCCCGGCCCGGCGGCGGCGGCGCACCATCCGCCTGGGCGTGTACGAGCACGCCTCCCGCGAAATCCGCATCCACCCCGCACTGGACGATCCACGCGTACCCGCCTGGTTCGTGGAGTTCGTGGTCTTCCACGAGATGCTGCACCAGCTCTTCCCGTCCCCTGCCGGGGCGGGGCGGCGGCAGCACCACCCGCGTGCCTTCCGCGAGCGGGAGCGGACGTTCCCCTTGTACGAGGCGGCGCTCGCCTGGGAGAAGGAGAACCTGCCCTGGCTGCTCCGGGCGCGTCTCCCTTGACGCGGGCGCGGCGGCAGGCTTGCCTCTGCGAACCATGATGCGCCGCGCGAAGATCGTCTGCACCCTAGGTCCGTCCTGCAGCTCCCCCGAGATGCTGGAGAGGCTCATCACCTCCGGCATGGACGTGGCCCGCCTGAACTTCTCCCACGGCAGTCACGAGGGGCACCTGGAGAACATCCAGCGCATCCGCTCGGCGCAGCTCAAGGTGCGCAAGGCGGTGGGCATCCTCTGCGACCTGCAGGGGCCGAAAATCCGCACCGGCCGATTCGTGAACGGCTCCACGGAGCTCAAGGTGGGGGCCACCTTCAGCATCACCACGGACGAGTCCGTGCCGGGCACCGACGACATCGTCTCCACCACCTACGCCCACCTGGCCGAGGACGTGAACCCCGGGGACCGCATCCTGCTGGACGACGGCCTGCTGGAGCTGCGGGTGGTGTTCACGGACAAGAAGACGCTCGTGCGCACCGAGGTGGTCCACGGCGGCGTGCTGAAGAACAACAAGGGCATCAACCTGCCCGGCGTGGCGCTGAAGGCAGACGCGCTCACGCCCAAGGACAAGGAGGACATGCTGTTCGCCATCAAGGCAGGCGTGGACTTCGTGGCGCTGTCCTTCGTGCGCCACCCGGCAGACATCGACATGGCGCGGGCGGCCATGGCCGAGGCGGGGCGGCAGGTGCCCATCATCGCCAAGCTGGAGAAGCCGGAGGCCATCACCCGGCTGGACGCCATCCTGGAGAAGGCAGACGGTGTGATGGTGGCCCGCGGCGACCTGGGGGTGGAGATTCCCCCGGAGGACGTGCCGGCCATCCAGAAGGAGATTGTCCGCAAGGCCAACGCCCTCAGCATCCCCGTCATCGTGGCCACGCAGATGCTCAACAGCATGATTGAGCACCCGCGCCCCACGCGCGCCGAGGCCTCCGACGTGGCCAACGCGGTGTACGACGGCGCGGACGCGGTGATGCTCTCCGGCGAGACGGCCTCCGGGGCGTACCCCATCGAGTCCATCCAGATGATGGACCGCATTGTCTGTGCGGCGGAGACGGCGCGGCGCAGCCAGCCCCCGTCGGAGCGCCGGCCGGTGCGCGAGCCGGTCCACATCCCCGGCAGCTTCCCGGAGGTGACGGCAGGGGTGGCTTGCCGGGCGGCGCGGGAGTCCGGCGCGGCCCTCATTGCCGCCTTCACGTTGTCCGGGCACACCGCGCGGCTGCTGTCCCACTTCCGGCCCATGGTGCCCATCATCGCCTTCAGCCCCAACCAGGAGGTGCGCCGCCGCCTCTCCGTGCTGTGGGGGGTAGAGGCCCGCGTGCTCGAGCCCATCCAGGACGTGGAGCTCATGGTGCGCCGCGTGGAGGAGGAGCTGCTGACGCGCGGGCTCGCCCACAAGGGAGACCGCATCGTCATCGTCTACGGGGCGCCGGTGGGGCAGCCCGGGAAGATCAACGCCCTGCGCCTGCACCAGATTGGCGTCTGAAGAGCAGTCGCGCAATCGCTCGCTGAGGCGGGCGTGGATCAGTTTCAGACGGTCGACGAGGGTGCCCACGCTGCAGGCGCCCCCGTTGCCGCTTGCGGCGGTGAGACGTTCGGCCCGGCGGGGGCTGCGCGAGGGATGCGCCGCGTGGCCCGCGACGCCTAGGCGAGCGCGTCGACGAGCCGCTGGCCGTGTGCAGCCAGGTTGTGGGCGAGCGCCGTCCGCAGCAGCACGCAGGTGGCCTTCTCCACTCCGCGCACGAGGAAGTGGGTGAGGCCGCACCTCGCCTTCAGCTGCCCGTTGACGCTCTCCACCAGCGGCCTGCGGCCACGGTAGGCCTCGGCGCCCTCGGGGGACTGCATGTGCCGGCGCCACGCCTCCACCTCCGGCGAGGTGTCGCGG
>VGRA01000320.1 GCA_016875515.1 Deltaproteobacteria bacterium
CCGGTGGTCGGTTACTTCGGAGCGCTGGCGAAGTGGTTTGACTACGACCTGGTCAGGCACCTTGCCCGCGCTCGTCCGGAGTATCGGCTCGTGTTGATAGGCCCGGACTACGACGGGTCGCTGAAAGCGTCATCCGTGTCCGACCTGTCCAATGTCACGTGCCTCGGCCCCATCGACTACCGGCTGCTTCCGCGGTACGCGCAACACTTTGACGTGTCGACGATTCCATTTGTCCTGAACGACATCACGGCATCTACCTCCCCGATCAAGCTGTTCGAGTACATGGCGTTGGGGCATCCCATCGTTACGACGAACATGCCGGAGTGCCGGAAGTACCGCAGTGCGCTCATCGCGCACTCACGTGAAGAGTTCGTCGAGCAGGTGGACCGCGCTCTCGCGCTGCGCGGTGACGAGAGCTATCTGAAGGTCCTTCGCGACGAAGCGAGTTCGAATACCTGGAAGTCCAAGGCAGAAGAGATTTCACGACTCCTGGTACGCAGCTACGGGCTGAGGTTGGAAGGAGAGACCTGACATGCCGGTGTCCCGCGTCCTCGTCGTCCTGGGTACTCGACCAGAAGGCATCAAGCTGGCGCCGCTCGTGCGTGAACTCCGCGCGCGCCCGGACCGGTTTGACACGCGCCTGTGCGTCACCGGCCAGCACCGGACGATGCTGGATCCCATCCTGCAGTTTTTCGGCCTTGTGCCGGACCATGACCTCGCCCTCATGAAGCCCGGGCAGACGCTGTTCGACGTGACCGCCGGCGCGCTCAAGGGGCTGGAACCGGTGCTCGACGAGGTCCGTCCGGACTGGGTCGTGGTGCAGGGGGACACCACCACGGCGCTCGCCGGGGCGCTCGCGGGCTTCTACAAGAGGGTGCGGGTGGCCCACGTGGAGGCGGGCCTGCGGACGGGGGACTTGCACTCGCCGTTCCCGGAGGAGGCCAACCGCGTGATCGTCTCCCGGCTGGCGGCGCTCCACCTGGCGCCCACGCCGGGGGCGGCGGCGAACCTGGCCGCCGAAGGGGTGCGCCGTGGCGTCCACGTGGTGGGCAACACCGTCATCGACGCCCTGCTGGAGGCGCGGGCCCGCGTAGAGGCCAAGGGGGCGGACTACGCGGTGCAGTTTCCCATGCTGTCGGGCCGGCGCCTGGTGTTGGTGACGGGCCACCGGCGGGAGAGTTTTGGCGAGCCCTTCGAGAATATTTGCCGGGCACTGCGGACGCTCTCTGCCCGCTACACGGACACCGATTGGCTGTACCCCGTCCACCTGAACCCGAACGTGCGCGAGCCGGTGAACCGCCTGCTCTCTGGCTTGCCCAACGTCCACCTGGTGGAGCCGGTGGCCTACCCCCAGCTGGTGTGGCTGCTGGGCCGATCCCACCTCGTCCTGACGGACTCCGGCGGTATCCAAGAGGAAGCGCCTACGCTCGGCAAGCCGGTGCTCGTGATGCGCGAGGTGACCGAGCGGCCCGAAGGCATAGAGGCGGGGTGCGCGCAACTGGTAGGCACTGCGGAGGACCGCATTGTCACAGGCGTCATTCGCCTGATGGATGACCCGGCTGCCTACCAGCGCATGGCGCATGCTCGTAACCCCTATGGGGATGGCACCTCATGCCGGGCCATCGCGGATCTGCTGGAGCAGGTTTGATCCTCGTCATCGGACAGCTTCCCGCGCGGGAGAACGCACGGGACGGGATGGTTCAGCGCATCGCCTCGGTGGACGCCCTGTTCGGCGCCGAGCCTCGGGTGTACCTGGCCCCCCGCCACGAGCCGCAAGAGGGGGAGCCCTTCCAACTGTCCGAGGCTGCCCCGGGGCTGCGCGCCGGCAGGCCCAACCTGTTTGACCGCGCAGACGTGGAGCAGATGGTTGCGCTCGCGCGGCAGGCCCGCGCGGTCTACGTGCACTCGGTGCACTGGGCGCAACACGTGCTCCCCCTGTACCTGCTCGGCCACGTGATCACGGACCTCCATGGGGTGGTGCCGGAAGAGCAGCGCATGTTGGGACACCCGGAGGAGGCAGCGCAGCTGGAGCGGGTGGAGCGCTTCGCGCTGACGCATGGACTCGCCACCGTCGTCGTCAGCGGCGTCATGGCGGCACACCTCCGCGCCAAGTACCCGGGGCTCTCCCCGCGACTGCTGGAACTCCCCAACCTGTCCCAGCTGCCCGCGCCGGACGTGCTCGACAAACCTTCACCTGGTCCCGTCCGTATCCTCTACGCCGGTGGCACCCACGCTTGGCAGAAGGTGCCCCGGATGCTGCAAGCACTTCAGCTCCAGCGCGGTGGGTGCGCGGTGGACTTCCTCACCCCGGACTTGGAGTTCATGCGGCGGGAGGTGCAGGCGGCAGGGCTCGATGGGCGGCTGTCCGTCCGGTCCGTGGCGCCGGCGGAGATGCCATCCGAGTATGCACGGGCGCACTTCGGGTTCGTGCTCCGCGACGACCACGTGGTCAACCGCGTGTCCTGTCCCACCAAGCTGCAGGAGTACCTGGCTCACGGCGTGCTGCCCATCGTGGAGAGCCGGGCGCTGGGGGACTTCGAGGAGTTGGGGTACTGCACGGTGCCGGTGGAGCAGTTCGAGCGCGGGGCACTGCCGCAGGGCGAGGCGTGGCGCGAGGCGGTAGCGCAGAACCGGCGGGTGTACGGGGCCCTCAGGGACCGGACGGCGGCGGGGATGGAGGCCCTGCGGATGTTGCTGCGGGAGCGCGTGGCGCCCGGGCAGTCCCAGCCGGGGGTGGAGGAGGCGGCCCTGCTGCCGCTGGCCCGTGCCCTGGACCAGTTTCGACCTGTGCGCGCCGCGCTCGCACGTTCCCCCCGCGACCTTGCCGTCCGAGTGGCGCGCAAGCTGGGGCTTTGAGCCGGGTTGCCCCCCGGGTAGAAGGCGCATTGCCCATGTTGCAGAACCTGCGCGAGCTGTACCAGTACCGAGCCCTGTTGACCGCGCTGGTGACGCGCGAACTGAAGGCGCGTTACCGGAACTCGGTGTTGGGGTTCTTCTGGACCTTCCTCAACCCCATGTTGCTGATGCTGGTGTACTCGCTGGTGTTCTCCGTGAACCGGCGGACCGAGTTCCCGCACTACACGTACTTCATGTTCGTGGGACTCTTGCCGTGGATCTGCTTTGCCACGTCCGTGATGGGCGGGACCAGCTCCGTGAGCGACCGGCGGGACCTGCTGACGAAGGTGAGGTTCCCGGCGCAGGTGCTCCCTGCCACCGTGGTGGCGGTCAATGCCATCAACTACCTGCTGAGCCTGCCCTTGCTGCTGGTGGCAGCTTGGCTGTCCGACCTGCCGTTCGGCTGGCCAGTCCTGCTGTTCCCGGTCGTGTTGGGTGTCCAGCTCCTCTTCACGTTGTCGGTGACGTACCTCCTCGCGGCCTTCAACGTGGGCTTCCGGGACCTCCAGTACATCGTCGGGAACGTGATGACGCTGTGGTTCTTCCTCACGCCCGTGCTCTACCGGGCAGCGGACATGCCCACCGGTGCGCGAGAACTCATCCAGTACGCGAACCCCATGAGCATCGTCGTGGTGGCGTACCAGGCCATCTTCTACGAGCGGACGCTCCCGGACTTCGCCGCGCTCGGAGGCCTGCTCGGCCTGTCATTCGCGCTCATGTGGCTGGCAGCCGGGGTATTCGAGCGGCGAAGGGAAGAATTCGCCGAAACGGTCTGACTAGCCGAAGTGGGTGACCCACGCCTCCTGGACCCGGTCCAGCTCTCCCGCCACCGTGGCCGAACCCAGGCGGGTGAAAGCCTCCCCGGAGAGCGCGGCGGCCAGTCCCTCCTCCGTTGCCATCCGCGCCACCGCGGCGGCGAGCGCCCCGGGAAGGGGGGCGCTCGCGAGCGCGGAGGCGCCGTGCTCCCACGCCCACGCCGTGGAGGCGTTGACGTTGGTGATGACCGGAACGTGCGCGCGCGCCAACTCTGCGGCGCGGGACGGAAGGGCCCGACCGGGGGCGAGCATGACGGCGGCATCCAGAGAGCCGAAGAGCCGGGCGCGCTCCGCGGGGGCGCCCTCGGGGAGGGTGTCCAACGTGGGAGGCAGCCCCCAGTCGGCAGGGCGGAAGGGCTCTCCAAACGGCACGACGTCGAACCCCTCGTCGATCAACCTCGCCACCAGCGCCACGGCGATTTCGAACGGCCCACCCTGCGAGGCGCGGCACTCCACGCCCACGCGGAAGGGGCCGGGTCGCCCGCCAAGCGCGCGGACCGCCGGCGCCGTTTCCGCCAGCGGCATCAGCACGTGGCACGGGCCCACCAGGAACGGTTGCAGCGCCTCCCGGACGCCCGGCCCTTGCGCGAGACAAGGCAGCCCCAACCCCA
>VGRA01000321.1 GCA_016875515.1 Deltaproteobacteria bacterium
GCGGCAGCGCGGCGGGCGGCAGCGGGGGGCGGACCTCCGGTACAATCTGGAGATTGCCTTCGAGGAGGCGGCGTTCGGGCGCGAGGTGCCGGTGAAAATCAACCGGCCCAGGCGGTGTGACGGCTGCGAGGGGTCTGGCAGCAAGTCCGGCCAGAAGCGCACCTGTCCCACCTGCGGCGGCGCCGGCGAGCTGCGCTTCACCCAGGGCTTCTTCGCCGTCTCCCGCACCTGCAACCAATGCGGCGGCGTGGGGCAGGTCATCACGGACCCGTGCCAGAAGTGCCGCGGCTCGGGGAAGGTGGACAGCGAGGCCAGCCTGACGGTGAAGGTGCCCCCCGGGGTGGACACCGGCATCCGGCTGCGCATTGCCGGCGAGGGCGAGCCGGGGGAGCAGGGCGGCCCGCCGGGGGACCTCTACGTGGTCATCCAGGTGCGCGAGCACCCGCTCTTCACCCGCGAGGAGCAGGAGGTGTTCTGCGAGCTGCCCATCACCTTCGCGCAGGCGGCGCTGGGGGCGCAGCTGGACGTGCCCACGCTGGAGGGCAAGGTGAAGCTGAAAATCCCCGCCGGCACCCAGACGGGCCGCGTCTTCCGCCTCAAGGCCAAGGGCATCCCCCACCTGCAGGGGGGCGGCCGCGGGGACCAGCACGTGCGCGTGGTGGTGGAGACCCCCACCGAGCTGACCGCCCGGCAGAAGGAACTGCTGGAGGAGTTCTCCAGCATCGGCAACGCCAACTCGCTGCCCGCCAGCAAGAGCTTCTTCGACAAGGTGAAGGAGCTGTTCGGCTGAAAGGGGCGGGCGGTGGTAAGAGCCCCTTCCCCATGAAGCGCGCGCCTGTCCGCGCGGCCCTCGCGCCGCTCTTGCCCGTCCTCGTCCTGCTCTCGCTCGGCTGTCCTGCCCGCCGCAGCGCCGCCACCCCGCTGGGAGACCCCGCCTCGTTGGTGCGGGTGGACCCTGCCGCGGACGAGGCGCTCGCCGCCGCCCCGCGCACCGTGGACGGGTACCTCGCCGTCAGCGCCGCGCATGCCGGCACCACCGCCGGCCACGAGGCGCTCTACCGCGCGGGCTCGCTGGCCTTCGAGGCGAAGGACTGGGCGCGCGCGCGCCAGGCCTTCAACACCCTGCTGTTCGAGAACCCGCTGCACCCCTTCGCGGACGACGCGCGGCTGAAGCTGGGGCTGGCCACGCTGGAGCTGAAGGCCTACCGGGACGCGTACCAGGTGCTGTCCAACGCGGCCGCGCGGCTGACGGGCGCCGCGCGCGAGCAGGCGCTGGAGGGGGCGGAGAAGGCGCGCGCGCTGGGAGGCCTTGCCGGCTCGGACGCACTGCGCGACGCGGTGAAGGCGCTCGCGGACGCGCCGGAGGGGCCTTCCCGTGAGGCGGCGCGCGCCAAGCTGGTGGAGACGGTGGAGTCCGCGGAGTTCCTGGAGGTGGCGCGCGCGGTGGAGGAGACGCCCCTGTCCCACCCGGCGTGGGACACGCTCACCTTCAAGCTGGCGCGCATCTACTACCACCTGCGCGAGTGGGGGCGGTTGCACGAGACGCTGGATGAACTGCTCCGCTCGGCACCGTCCAGCCCGTGGGCGGCGGACGCCCGGGCGCTGCAGGCCCGCGCCGAGGGGCGCAACAAGGTGAAGCCCCGCACGCTGGGCTTCGTGCTGCCCACCACGGGCAAGTACAAGCTGTTCGGCGAGGCGGTGCTGCGCGGGGCGCAGCTGGCGCTGAAGGGGTCCGACGTCGAGCTCGTGGTGAAGGACAGCCAGGGGGACGGGCAGGCCGCGGGGCGCGCGGTGGAAGAACTGGTGTTCCAGGACGGCGCCGTGGCGGCGCTGGGGCCGCTGATGGGCGAGGAGAGCCGCCGCGCCGCGCTGGTGGCGGAGGAACTTCAGCTGCCCATCCTCACCCTGAGCCGCGCGGAGGGCATCACCGGCATCGGGCCGCACGTGTTCCGAAACATGCTGACCAACTCCGCCCAGGCGGACGCGCTTGCCGAGTACGCAACGAAGGTGCTCGGCCACAAGAGCTTCGCCGTCCTGTACCCGAACATTCCCTACGGGGTGGAGCTGACGAACGCCTTCTGGGATGCGGTGCTGGCGCAGGGAGGCACCATGCGCGGCGCAGAGACCTACGAGCACGACCAGACGACGTTCACCGAGGAGGCCAGGAAGCTGGTGGGGCGGTACCACCTGGAGGACCGCTCGGACTTCCTCGAGCAGACGCGCGAGGTGGCGGAGCAGGAGCTGGACGCCTACCGCAAGCGTAAGGCGTTGGAGAAGGTGAAGGGGAAGGTGGAGCCCATCGTGGACTTCGAGGCGCTGCTCGTCCCGGATGACTGGAAGCGCGTGGGGCTGGTGGCGCCCGCGCTGGCGGTGGAGGACATCATCACCAACGCGTGCGACTCGGCGGACCTGGAGCGCATCCGGAAGACCACCGGCAAGAGGGACGTGAAGGACCTGAAGACCGTCACGCTGCTGGGCACCAACCAGTGGAGCAGCCCCAGGGGGCGCTCCGGCATGCCGGAGCTGGTGGAGCGCGCGGGCAAGTTCATCCAATGCTCCATCTACGTGGACGGCTTCTACGTGGACAGCGAGCGCCCCGCGACGAAGAAGTTCGTCGGCGCCTACCGCGAGGCGCACGGCAAGGACCCCGGCCTGCTGGAGGCCATTGGCCACGACGTGGCGAAGATGGCGCGGCAGGTCATCGAGTCCGGCAAGCCGCAGACCCGCGAGGCCTTCCGCTCGGGGCTGGCGGAGCTTCGGGACTTCGAGGGGGCCACCGGCAGCACCTCCTTCACCGACAAGCGCGAGGTGAAGAAGACGCTGTTCTTCCTCGGCATCGACACCAAGGGGGTGAAGGAGCTCAAGCCCCCGCCCGCGGCTGCCTCGGCCACCACCGCCAAGGCTCCCGCGCCGTGAAGCGCGCGCAGCCCCGGTGGCCCCGGGCGCTGCTCCTCCTCGCCACCGCCTGCGCCTCCCTCCCGCACCCGCTGTGGGAAGGGGAGGGAGCGCCGCGCCGCTTGGAGGGGCTCGCCGTGCGAACCGTCCTGGACCGGGAGGACTTCAACTATGCGTTGGCGGTCAGCCGGGACGGGCGGGCCCCGGGGCGGTGGCTGCTGGACGGGGACTCGCCGCTCTCCTTCACCCGGGGCGGCGAGCCGCTACCCGCCGCGCCGTCCGTGCACCTGCCTCCGCCGTGGGCACCGGCGCGCGCCCGGGTGCGCGAGGGGGCGGTGCTGTCGCTCGGCGGTTGGCGCACGCCGCCCCTGTCGCTGGTGGCGTGTGAACGCTGCATGCCGGAGGGGCTGGACGGGGTGCTCGGGGCGGCTGCGTGGACGCCCCAGAACGCGGTGGGGAACCGCGCCTCGGACCCGGCGGCGGAATGGGGGCAGTTGGAACTGATGGTCCCGTCTGCCCCGGAAACCCGGCCGTAGGCAGGGCATCCGTCCGCTCTCTCACCGGGTGGCGCCGGCGGGTGTAAGGTGCCCCCCGTGCGCAATCTCCTCACACTGCTGCTCATGGTGTCCGGGACGCTGGGCGTGCTCGTGCCCGGCTTCTACTTCAACGCCACGAGCGACCTGCCCAGCCCGCTCGAGTCGCGCCACCAACTGCTCACGCTCATGCGGATGCAGGTGGAGGGGGAGCGGATGAAGCGCGCCCTGCCCATGCAGGAGCGCGAGCGCGGCTTCGTGAAGTGGCCGGAGCCGGACATTGGCCGTTTCCCGCGGGACTTCGTGGCCCTGTACCTTTCAGAGATGGGCTGCCCCACCTTCCTGCGCGCCCCGCCGGAGCCGCGCATGGCGTGGCTGGGCCGGGTGCTGCAGGGGACGTGGGGCTCGGGGCTGGAGAACGGCCAGGCGGGGCGCTGCGCCTACCTGTTCGCCTCGCGGCTGGTGGACCACCTGGACGTGACGGGGCGGCTCGAGCGCGCCATTGCCATCCACCGTATCCGCAACCTGCTCAGCCACGAGGAGCTGGTGGCGTGGGACATGGCCTCCACGCAGCTGGACGACGGGATGCTGGGCCTGGACCAGGGGGTGGAGGCGGTCTACGGCCGGCCGCTCGCCCAGCTGGGGTTGTCCGAGCTGGCGGAGGCGGTCCTGATGGCCCCGCCCAACAACGCCTACGGCACGCTGCGCATCTGCCAGAACCCGCCGCTCATCAAGCGGGCGCGGGACGCGGTGCTCGCGCAGCTGCTGGAGTACGGCCTCACCACGGAGGCCCAGGCCTCGGCCGGGCAGCAGGCCGAGGTGGCCTGCCACAGCAAGAAGAACTGAATCCGCCTGCCCGCTTCAACGCCGGCCGGGCGGCGTGGG
>VGRA01000322.1 GCA_016875515.1 Deltaproteobacteria bacterium
CGGACCATGAAGCGCGCCGTCCAGAGCCTCCTTGCCGCCGGGTTGCTCGCCGGCTGTGCCACCGGGCTGCCGGCGGGGGCGCGGGCAGGGATCGCCTCGGCCCGGCTCCGCCCCACCCTCCCTGCTGCGCAGGCCCGCGCGCTCCCGCCCGCTGGCGCGGCCTCCACGCCCGTCATGGCCGTGCACGCCACGGCCCGCCGTGAGGACGTGCTCGCCCGCGCCCGCGCGCTGGTGGGATGGGCCCCCGAGGCGCTGGCCGAGCGCGGGGCCGCCTCGGACTGCACCGGCTTCGTCCAGGCGGTGTTCTCGCCCGGCGGGCTGGACCTGCTTTCGGACGCGCGCCCGGGGGACAACGCCGTCACCGCCATGTACCGCTTCGCCCGGGAGCACGGCCGCGTATTCCTGGGAGGCCACCCGCTGCCGGGGGACCTGGTCTTCTTCCGCGAGACGTATGACCGCAACCGGGATGGGCGGGCCAACGACGGGCTCACCCACGTGGGACTGGTGGAGCGCGAGGAGGCGGACGGCACGGTGGTGGTGCTCCACCGCGTCGGCCGCGGCGTGGTGAGGTACCGGATGAACCTGGAGCAGCGGGACGCCCGCCGGGATCCGCGCACGGGGAAGCTCCTCAACGACGTCCTCCGCCCTCCCGGCGCCGCGTCCGCGGAGGTGCTGACCGGCCAGCTCTTCGCCGCCTACGGCTCGGTGCTGCCGGTGGAGGGCGTGGCAGACCGGCGCTGAGCGCTCAACTGCGGGCGGTGCGCTCCCACGCCACCTTTTGTAATCCGCGGAGGAACCGCCAGAACCCCACCGCGAGCGCGGCGTTCATCTCCGCGAAGCAGCGCTCCAGCGAGCCCATTTTGTGGAGCGCCCAGGTGCCGTGCTGCCGAGCACGGCGAGCCCGTAGAACGACACCCGCGCCAGGAACGCCGCGCCGTACACGGGCGCGCTGCGTGCCAGCACCGCGCTCGCCGCGAAGCACGTGGCCAGGAGCGCCGGCGTCGCCCATCGCAGCACCTTGTGGGACCAGGAGGCGAAGGCACAGCGCCCGCTCCAGGGCGAGAGCGCCCCCTTGAGCGCCCCGAGCGCCTTGAAGTTCCCGGCCGCAATGCGGGCGCGCCGCTTGAACTCCCGGTCCGCGCTGCCCGCGGTCTCTCCCCGTGCCACCGCCAGCGGCTCGAACTCCACCCGGTACCCGCGCTCCAGCACGCGCATGGGGATGACGAAGTCGTCCACCACCGTGCCGGGGGGAAGCGCCGTGAAGAGCGCGCGCTGAACGGCGTAGATGCCGCCGTTGGCCCCCACCACCGTCCCGCACCGCCCCTCGTAGAGCTTCAGCAGGGACTCGAGGCCAGTAGATGTCCTCGTCCACCGCCGAGTCTCCCGCGCCGTGAAGTCGGAGGTGACCGCACACCACCCCAACCGCGGGGTCCTCGAAGCGGCGCGCGAGCGCCCGCTGTGCGCCCGGCTCGAGCCGGGTATTGGCGTCCGCCAGCACCACGAGCTCTCCGCGCGCCCGCGGCACCGCCCGGTGAGCGTGCGCGCATCCACCTTCAGCCGCGTCCACGCGTCCCACGCGACCAGGCACAACAGGTACCCACCGTACGCGTGCGCAACCAACGCGAGGCTGCCCCAGAACACCCACGCCATGCCCGCCCTCCCCCCCCGCCGTTCCGGCCGGGAGCCTGAGCAAGGACGGTGCCCCACCCGGCGCCTCCGGCGCCGAGCGCCGGAAACGCAGGCCCGGCGTTTCTTCAGGGGGAGGGCTCGCGCCCGGCCAGATCCTCCTTGAGCAGCCGGGCAAGCGCGTGCTCCGCGTTGAGTGCGAGCGCGGCGTCCAGTGCCACGTTCGCCGATTCACGGTCCCCCACCAGCAAGGCGCCCCGCGCCGCGAGCACGTGCGCCCGGATGAACGAAGCGTCTGTCTCGCGGAGGTGCCTCAACTCCGGGGCCGCGTATTTCCAACCTTCCAGTCCCCCGCCGTTGGCCGCGTACTCGGCCAGCGCGATCACGTCCCACCCTTCGCCCCCGCCCAGCTGGCGGTAGCGCTCCACCAGCCCCCGCGGGTCCTCCCCGCGCACGCCCGAGAGCACCATCTCCACCCGCGCGAGCGCCACCTGCTCCTCCAGCGAAGGGTCCTTGCCGGGAACGAGCGACTCCTGCACCTGCGCCAACCCGGCCTCCGCGTCCGCCAGCGCCTGCTTCAGCACCGGCGCGCGGGAGCTCAGCTGCTGGAGCTCCGCCCGCGCGGCGTTGGCGCGGCTCTGGGCGTCCGCTGCCTCCCGGTCCGCCTCCAGGTCCGCAATGGTGCGCTGTGCCCGCGCCATGGCGTCCGTCACCACGCGGAGCTCGGCGCGCGCGTCGTCCAGCTGAAACGCCCGCGAGAGTGCCAGCCACGCACGCGGCTCCCGCCAGGTGCGCAGCGCCGCCCCGAGGGCTTGGAACTGGTCCGCCGCGGTGGCAACCGCCGGGGCTGCATCCGCCCGGAGCAGGCCCCTGGCCGCGAGCAGCTGCGTCTTCAGCGCCGCCGGGACCTGCGCTTTCCGGCGCGCCCATTCGCCGTACCCCACCCACGCCGCGACGAGCAGGACCGCGGCGAGCACACCCCAGATCCACCGGGCGGACGCCGCCGGCTCGGACTCCTCCTCGCCGGACGGCTCGTCCTCTTCGTCCTCTCCTACCAGCGCCAACGGCATCATCCGCGGCCGAACGGCCTGGGGCGCCGGGACCGGCTGGAGGGGCAACGAGGGCAGCTCCCGCTGCACGGATGCGGGGGGAACCGGCGGCTCGGCAGCCACGCCCGGGGGGGCCAGCGCAGTCACCTCGCCCGCGGGCAGCGCCTCGTCGGCAACCGGTTCGGGAGCGGATGCAGGCGCAGCCGGCTGCCGGGGCGGCGGGCGCGCGGTGAAAGTGTGCCGGCAGCGCGTGCACTGGACCGCCGTTCCCCCTGCGGGCAGGAACCGCTCGTCCACGCTGTACTCGGCGCCGCACTGCTCACACGCGATCTGCACGCGACTCCCTTAGCACACGGGCCCTCAAGGCTTCAGTTCCAGCACGCCCTGCAACCGCTCCAACGTCGCCGGCCCCACGCCCGGCAGGTCGTCCACCTCGCCCCAGTCCCGGAAGCCCCCGGGGCGCGCCTCTCGGGCCGTGACGAGCGCCCGGGCGAGCGCAGGCGACACGCCCGGCACCCGCTCGAGTTCCTGCAGGGGCACGCGGTTCAGGTCCAGCTTGCGCCCGAGCAGCGCCACGGTGGCTGCCAGCGGGACGCCCTCCCCCTGCGCACGGCACTCCACGCGGGGCAGGAGGCCCGTCCCCGCGTCCACCAACACCGCCACTCCGCCGTCCGCACAGGGGGCCGGGGCAGGAGCGGGCCGGCGCAGCCAGGCGGCCCCGAGCGACAGGGCCACCAGGCCCACGCCCGCCACGGCCATCCCGCCCGTGCGCCCGAGCGGCTTCACCGCCTCCGGCCCGAGGCCTTCGCCGGCCTGCCCGCGGCCGTCTTCCTGGCCGCAGGCGCCTTCTTGCCCACGGCTCTCGCCGGCGTGGGCTTCGCCACCGGGCGGAGCGCGGCGGCCTCGGAGACCCGGGGCCTGCCGCCCGCCGCGGGGGCGTCCAGCCCGAACGCCGTGTGCAGCGCCCGCACCGCCTTCTCCGTGGCGTCCGCCTGGATGACGCAGCTCACCTTGATCTCCGAGGTGGAGATCATCTGGATGTTGATCGTCTCCCGCGCGAGCACGTCGAACATCTTGCGCGCCACGCCGGAGTGGTTGCGCATCCCCACGCCCACGATGGAGACCTTGGCCACCGCGCCGTCCGTGTCAACGCCGTGCGCGCCGATGTCCGCCGCCACCGCCTTCACCACCTCCACCGCGCGCGCGAAGTCCGACTTCGCCACCGTGAAGGTGAGGTCCGTGCGGCCGTCCTTGGAGACGTTCTGGACGATCAGGTCCACCACCACGTTCTTCTCGTCCAGCGGGCCGAACACGCGCGCCGCCACGCCCGGGATGTCCGGGACGCCGCGCAGAGCGATCTTGGCCTCGTTGCGGTCATAGGCAATGCCGCTCACCACCACGTCTTCCATGGACTCGTCCTCTTCGCACACCAGCGTTCCGGGGTCCCGCGTGAAGCTGGACTTCACCCAGAGCGGGACCTTGTACTTCATGGCGAATTCCACCGAGCGGATCTGCAGCACCTTCGCCCCCAGGCTCGCCAGCTCCAGCATCTCCTCGTAGCTGACCCGGTCCAGCTTGCGCGCCGCCGGGCAGAGGTTGGGGTCCGTGGTGTAGACGCCATCCACG
>VGRA01000323.1 GCA_016875515.1 Deltaproteobacteria bacterium
TGCCGGCCGTCCCCGAGCAGCACCACCGCGGAGGAGCGGGTGCCGTAGTTGAATGCAGGGGCGTGGATGCAGGTGCCGGCGAAAGGATCCCCGTCCTCGTGCCGCTGCAGCAGCGGGAACAGGGCGGCCGGGTCCGCCTTGTCCGGCAGCGCCTCGAAGCCACCCACCAGCCCCCGGGCCCGCGCCACCGGCTCCTCGCGGAAGCTCTGCTCGGTCACCACGTGGACCCCGGGCTCCAGCGCCGCCTGCGTGGCCCGCTCCCCGTCCGTCCACGTCACGAAGGCGTAGGCCCGGTCCGCGTAGAGCAGGTGGAACGGGTTGAACGCCTGTGCGTCCAGCTGCGCGAGCCAGCCGTGCAGCGCCTCGGCGGAGGGCTGCCCCAGCGCATCCACCACCAGCTGCCCGCGGGACCTGCGCGCACCGTCCCGCGCCGCCCCGAAGCGGTTGGTGACCGCCACGAACAGCCCGGCCGCATTCACCCCCAGCCAGGTGCCGCCCGCCACCTCGTCCCGCGGTGCCACGAAGGGGATGGGGCCGTCCGCCTACGCGCGCGGCCCGGACGCCCGCCGGTCCAGCCGCTCGTCGCGGTTGGCGGCCACCAGGAGCGGGTAGTCCGGGTGGACGCGGAAGGCGGCGAGCAGGGTGCACATGGCACCGCTGGTATAACCGAGCGCCATGGAGTGCACCCGCTGCGGCGCTTGCTGCGTGGCGCCGGACATTGCCGCGCTGGACAAGCCGTTGGGGCTGCGCTGCCCGCACCTGGGGCCGGACAACCTCTGCACGGCATACGACCGCCGCCCCGAGGTGTGCCGCAGCTACGCTGCGGACGAGCTGTGCGAGCGCATTGCCGCCCCCACGCTGGAGGAGCGGGTGCACAAGTACCTCGCCCACTTCCAGCTGCTGGAGGAGGCCGAGGCGGTGCGGGCGAGCGGCTGCCGCTCGCTCGCCCAGCTCAAGCTCAGGCCTCGTCCCAGTCCGCCCCGCACCACGCCTTGAAGGCGGCCTTCTGCTGGGCGGTGGGGGACTCCACGCGCGCGAGCCACGCGGCGTCCGCCGGCCGCGCGCCCAGCGCCACCGGAACCTCCAGCAGCGCCTCGCGGCGGAACAGCGTCACCTTCACCGTCTCCCCGGGCGCCTTCTCCTCGCAGCGGGACAGCAGGGCCGCGCCGTCCACCCGGAAGCCGTCCAGCGCCACCACCTCGTCCTCGGCGTACAGCCCCGCCTCCATGGCCGGCGAGTCCGCCGCCACGGAAGCAAGGGTGCTCCCCCGCAGGGAGACGCCCAGCCAGCCGCGGGGCTTCGGCTCCTTGTCCTTTGCCCGCGGGGGCGTGCCGCCGCGGTCGGACGCAGACTCGCGCGGCCGGAAGCGGGCCTCCAGCCCCACGTGCGAGAGGACCGAGTAGTCCAGCTCCGCGGTGGTCCGCAGCGACGCGTCGAAGAAGGTCTTCAGCGAGCAGCCCGCCACCTGTTCGCACGCCGCCTCCACGCCGTCCTCCGGCACGCCCCGGCCGTCGCCGCAGCGGGACCAGAGCAGGCGCATCACGTCGTCCAGCGAGCGCGCGTCCTTCGTGGCCTTGCGGATGTGCAGGTCCAGCAGCCAGCAGACCACCTCGCCCTTCAGGTAGTAGCTGATGGCGCTGTTGCCGCTGTTCTCGTCTGGCCGGTAGTGCTTGATCCACGCCACCAGCGACGCCTCGGACACCGTCTGCACCTTGCGCCCCGGCGTGCCGTGCAGGGCGGTGAGGGACTCGCCCAGCCGCGACAGGTAGGCCCCGGCAGGCATGAGCCCGGCGCGCCTCACCAGCAGGTTGTCGAAGTAGGAGGTCCCGCCCTCGAAGTGCCACAGCAGCGTGGTGAAGGACTCCTTCGAATAGTCGAACGGGACGAGCGCCTTGGGCTTGATGCGCTTGACGTTCCAGAGGTGGAAGTACTCGTGGCTGGCCAGCCCGAGGAAGTCCTCGCGCCCCTTCTGGGTGGAGAGGCCCGTGCGCGGGTAGAGCAGCACCGTGGAGGCCTCGTGCTCCAGCCCGCCGCGCCCCTTGTCCGTGAAGTGGACGATGAAGAGGTAGCGCGCGTGGGGCAGGCCGCCCATCAGCTTCGCCTGCGTCTCCACCACCTGCGCGAGCTGTCCGCACAGCGCCCCGGCATCCACCTGCCCGCCATCCCCCCACGTCACCAGCTCGTGTGGCACCCCCGCGGCGGTGAAGGCGTGCGCGCGCGCGGGGCTCACCTCGAACGGGCTGTCCACCAGCGTGTCGTAGTCCTTCGCCACCCAGGAGGTGTCCTCGCGGCGGAGGGCCACGTGCACGTTCCAGCCGGCCGGCGCGTCCACCTGGACGTGGTGCGGCTGGTCCCGCAGCGCCTCCTGGTAGAGGAAGAGCGTGGCGCCGTTGAAGTAGCCATGCGTGCCGTCCAGGTGGCTGGTGCGGACGGTGAGCTCGTGGGCGTAGACGCGGTAGCGGAAGGTGCAGGGGCGCCCGCCGGTGCGGACGCGGAACGTCCGCTTGTCCGGGCGCTCCACGGGCAGCGGCGTCCCGCGGTCATCCGAGCAGGTGACGTCCTGCAGGTGCCGCGCGTACTCCCGGACCAGGTAGCTGCCGGGGGTCCACACCGGGAGGACCGCCTCCACCACCTCGCCACCCGCGGGGAAGTGGGCCTCCACCTCGAACAGGTGTGAGTGCGGCCGGCCCATGCCGACGCGGTAACGGACCGGGGACTTCGCAGCGGTGGCCATCTTCATCCCTTCTTGCGCAGCAGGATGGCCCCGAAGAAGCCGTCCGTGCCGTGGCGGTGTGGAAAAAGGCGGAGGTAACCGGCGGGGGCGGCGTCCGCCGCGTTGGCAGGCAGCCGCTCCGCGGCGGGCTTGAGCGAGAAGTCCGGGTGGGCGGCGAGGAAGCCCTCCACCACTGCCTCGTTCTCCTCCCGGAGCACGCTGCAGGTGCCGTAGACGAGCTGCCCGCCCGGCTTCACCAGGGGGGCGAAGCGGGCGAGCAGCGCCTGCTGGCGTGCCACGTGCTCGGCCAGCAGGGCCGCGGTGAAGCGGTAGCGCGCGTCCGGCTTGCGGCGCAGGGTGCCCGAGCCGGTGCACGGGGCGTCCACCAGCACGCGGTCCGCCCGGCCCACCAGGTCCTGCAGCGCCTCCAGCGCGGAGGCGTCCGCGGGGATGGCCCGCGTCCGGACGTTGTGCACCCCGGCGCGGCGGGCCCGGCGCTTGAGCTCCTCCAGCCGTCCCTCCTCCACGTCCAGCGCGAACAGCTCGCCGCGGTTCTTCATCTCCGCGGCCAGCTGCAGCGCCTTTCCCCCGGCCCCGGCGCAGGCGTCCACCACGCGGGTGGGCGGCGGGTCCACCAGCAGGCCGAGCAGCTGCGAGCCCTCGTCCTGCACCTCGAAAAGGCCGTCGCGGAAGGAGGGCAGGGCAAAGGCGTTGAGGCGGCCGTCCAGCAGCAGCCCCAGCGGCGAACGCGGCGTGGGCTCCGCGCCAACGCCCTCGTCGGCGAGCCGTGCCCGCAGCGCCTCGCGGGTGGTCTTCAGCGTGTTGACGCGGACGCAGAGCGGGGCGCGCTCGTTCATGGCCTCCGCGGCCACCTCCGCCTCTGTGCCGAACTCGCGCAGGAAGAGGGCGGCGAGTTCGTCCGGGAGGGAGGCCGCGAGCGGGTAGCGCTCTTCCCGGGGGAGCGCCTCCAGCGCGGCGGCCGCCTCGGGCAGGTGGGCGAGCGCCTCGCCGTCCTGGGAGTCCAACCCCAGGTGCCGCTGCACCGTGGCGGCGCTCTCCCCCTGGAACACGCGCGAGGCGCCGAACCGCAGGAGATCCTGGCGGGAGGCGTTCAGCGCGCTGAAGCCCGGGCGGACCTGGCCCAGAAGGAAGTCGACCGTCCTCAGCCGCCGGAGCAGCGCGTACGTGCGCTCCGCCACCGCGCGCCGCTCGTTGGCGAACAGCTGCGCGCGCTTGCGCAGCGTGGACTCGAGCGCGCGGTCTGCCAGCCGGCCCTCGCGGTGCGCCGCGCCGAACGCCTCCAGGCAGGCCTGCGTCACCAGGTCCTCGCGCGGCGGCCGCTCCCGCAGGCCGGGACCGCCGCCCTTCGTGGGCTTCGGGTGGGTCGGGGCCTTCTGCGGACGGGGCGGTTGACGGCGGGGCGGCATGGGGGCAGGCAGTCTGCGTCAAAACGGCGGGGCTGCGAAGCGCCTGCCCACTCGCCCGCGCCGCCCTCCAACCCCAGGCACCCCGCGGCCCCGCCGGGGAGGCGCCTGCTGCAACGCGCAGGCCGTGCGGCGGGCGTTTCCGGAGACGTTGCGCGGGAG
>VGRA01000324.1 GCA_016875515.1 Deltaproteobacteria bacterium
ACCTGCGTCATGCCGATCTTCTTGCCGATGATGCCCTTGGCCATCCTGGGTGCTTCCTTTCCGGCGGTCCCCCGCAGCGCAGCCGTTGGCGGGGACACGGAGTTGTGGTGGGTGCAGCCTTCCGGGGGCCAACGGGGCACCCGGACCTGATTGGGAGGGGGGCTCCTACCCCATGCAGCCCCCCGCCGGCAAGTTCCTCAGCCCTGCATCCGGTTCAGCTCCCGGTAGAATGGGACCAGCTCCGGGTCGTTGATGCGCCGGCTGTAGCAGTCCTCGCCGAGCAGGTAGAGCGCCTGGTCCAGGAACTCCTCGGCGGCCTTCACCTCCTGGTCCTTGTCCAGGATGGTCTTCTCCAGGTCTGCCATCAGCTGCGCGTTCTGCTCCTTGCGGTCCGAGGCCTCGTCCTCCATCTGCATGAGCCGCTTCTGGGCGAGGATCCCCTCCGCCCCCACCTGCCCCGGGCGCGGGGTCATGATCACGTCGAACTCCCGCTCCCAGTCCTCGCAGTCCCGCTCGCCGCGCATCAACTGCAGCCGGAGCTTCTTGAGGTTGGCCTTCACCGTCTCGATGGTGCGCGGATCCCGGTCCTCTATCTCCAGCCGCTCCAGCTTCCGCTCCTCCTGCCGGATGCCGATCCTCTGGTACCGCAGTTCCGCCTTGCGGCTGGCAATCCGCTTGTGCAGGTCCTTCACGCGCCCGTCCAGCGCGTCCACCACGCGCTTGTGGCGCTTGACCGTGTCCAGCAGCCCGGGCCGCTCGTCGTCCTGTGCGGCCAGGAAGTCCTGGTAGCCGTAGTCCTCGTCGTTGAGCTGCTGCTCCAGGGCCGCCAGTTCGTCCCGGAGCGCCACCAGCGCCTCCTCGGCGCGGTACACCCGGTCCATGGAGCGCGGACAGGTGGGCTTGCCGGGCAAGCGGTCCCGCGCCAGGTCCCCCACCTGGAAGATCAGTTCGTCGTACGAAGCCATGCGGACATGGCTTCTACGCCGGCCGTCCCCGCTCCGCCAAGCCCAGTCCTTCCAGCGCCTCCGCCAGCTCCACCTCCTCGGCGCGGTTCAGCTCGCACACCCGGGCAGAGGAGACGTCCGAGCGGGCGCGCGAGGCCTCGGACAGGGAGGCGTAGCGGGCCGCGGCACGGCGGGCGCAGCGGGCCTGGGCACGCAGCTCGCACGAAGGGTCCGGGGCCAGCGCCACCCCCTCGGGCGGCACGGGGAGCGGGCAGCTGCCCAGCGTGGACAGCCGGGCGACGATCCTCGCCGCGTGGGAGCGGCAGTACGCGGCGAGCGCGAGGAGCCGGGCGCGGTCCCGCGCCGGGGCCCGCTCGGCCCTGGACTGCAGCCGCCGCGCGGACACCACCTCCGCCTCCCACGCGGCGGCCAGCGCAGCCCGCGGCCTGGTCTCTCCCCGTTCCATCGCCCGGGGCAAACGTAGGAAGCGCGACGGCGCGCCACAACCCGGGAGGCGGCCCTACCCCGCCACGCGCGCGGCCGCCCACCCCAGCCCGGCCAGCAACAGGCCAGCAGAGCCCGTGCGGTACGTCCACCGCCACGCGGCGGGGCGCCGGCGCAGCCAGGCGAGCGCCGGGAAGGCGGCCAACACCCCAGCTGCCTGCCCCAGCTCCACCCCCGCGTTGAAGCCGAGCAGCGCCCGCACCGCGCTGTCCCCCAGCCCGTGCTCGCGCAGCACGGACGCGAAGCCGAGCCCGTGCGCCAGCCCGAACGCGAACGCCTCCAGCGCGCGCCTCCGCGGCGCCGCCACGAGCAGGTTCTCCGCGGCCACCCACGCAATGGACAGGGCAATGGCCACCTCCACCGCCTGCTCGCCCCGCCCCCCCAGCGCGACCACCCCGAGCGCGGACAGCCCCAGCGTGACGGAGTGGGCCAGCGTGAACGCGGTCACCACCGCGAGCACCGAGCGGACGCTGGCCGCGGCCAGCAGCAGCGCCCCCAGGAACGCCAGGTGGTCCCAGCCCGCGAGGATGTGCTCCATCCCCAGGAGCACCCAGTTGCCGAGCGACTCCGCGCGCGCCGGCTGGCCACCGGCCCCCGGCTGGCCGCCCAGCACGACGTGCTGGTCCGTCCCCTGGGCCAGTCGCTGGATCGCCGCACCGTCCACCGCCGCGTCCACCACCGCCCGGTAGCCGGAGGGCAGCACGGAGAGCAGTCTGAAGTCCTGCGCCAGCTCCCCCCCGGCCTCACACAGGAAGATGGCGCGCAGTTCCACCAGCGCTTCGCCGATGCGGGAGGAGGCGCCCTCGAGCGCACAGGGCCGTCCCCCGGAGGACAGCGGCATGGCCCCCCACACCCCGGCGCGGAGGGCCTCCGCACGCGCCGCCAGGTCCGCGTCCGAGAGCAGCCCGTCCCCGTCCGCGTCCACCGGCGCGAGCAGCCCGAGCGTCTCCGCCGTCACGCGCACCTGCGCCTCCACGCGCTGCGCCCCCGGGCCCCGCTGGACCTGGACCGCCACGAGGTCCGCGTCGTGGGCCCAGGCCGCGGGGGCCAGGAGCAACAAGCTGAGCAGGGGCAACGCGCGGCGCGTCATGGAGGCGCGCACACCGTAGCGCATTCACCGCCGCGGCGGTCCCCTCGCGGGGGCGCGGAGCCCCGCGGCTGCAGGGCGGAGACCAGCCCGGACAGGAGGAAGAGGTGGATCCACGCCCCCTCCGTGGACCCGCCCACCCGGCCGAGCACCCACGGCAGGAGGACGAGTCCCGGCGCGAGCGGGTGCTGGCCGGCTATCTCCGGCGGGTGATGGACGCGTACGCCCGGTTCAAGGCGCAGCCGGCGGAGGGGCAAACGCGTTAGTGTCTTCAATCCATGTCTTCCCCTGCCCATCCGGCCCTCGAACGCGTCCTCGCCCAGGTCTCCCGCGCCGTGAGGGGCAAGGAGCGGGAGGCGCGGCTGGCGGTGACGTGCCTGGTGGCCGGGGGCCACCTGCTGCTGGAGGACGTGCCAGGCGTGGGGAAGACGACGCTGGCGGAGGCGCTGGCGCGCTCCTTCGGGCTGTCCTTCTCCCGCGTGCAGTTCACCTCGGACCTGCTGCCGGCGGACATCCTGGGGGCGCAGGTGCTCAAGCCGCAGACGGGCGCGTTCGAATTCCGCCCAGGCCCCATCTTCCGGCAGGTGGTTCTGGCGGACGAACTCAACCGTGCCCCGCCGCGGACGCAGTCCGCGCTGCTGGAGGCCATGGCCCAGCGCCAGGTGAGCCTGGACGGGGTGACCCATCCCCTCCCCGCCCCCTTCGCCGTCATCGCCACGCAGAACCCGGAGGACCTGGCGGGCACGTTCCCGCTGCCGGACTCGCAGCTGGACCGGTTCCTGTTCCGGCTGGCGCTGGGAGCCCCTGCCCCCGCCGTGGAGGCGGAGCTGCTGCGCACGCGCGGGCTGGAGGAGCCGGCGCGGGGCTTGGCCGCGGTGAGCAGCCCGGAGGAGCTGCAGGCGCTGCAGCGCACCTCGGCGGAGGTGGCCATGGAGCCCTCCTTGGCGGACTACCTGGTGCGGCTGGGACAGGCCACCCGGGAGCACCCCCAGCTGGACCGGGGCGCCTCCACGCGCGCGCTGCTCTCCCTGGCGGCGGCCAGCCGGGCGCACGCGCTGTGGGAGGGGCGCGGCTTCGTCACGCCGGGAGACGTGCAGGCGGTCGCGGTCCCGGCGCTGGCCCACCGGGTGCTGCTGCGCAGCGCGGTGCCGGGACAGTTCGCGCGGGCGGAGGCGGGTCACCTGGTGCGCGAGCTGCTCGCGACGGTGCCCGTCCCGAAGTGAGCCCCCCCACCCGGACATTCCGCGAGCGGTTGCGCGCGTGGGCCCGCCCGCCGCGGCGCCTGAAGATCACACCGTCGGGACGCGCCTACCTGGTAGTGACGCTGGGGGTGGGCGTGGGGGCGCTCAACACCGGAAACAACCTGCTGTACCTGGTGCTGGGGCTGCTGCTGTCGCTGGTGGTGGTGAGCGGCGTGCTGTCCGAGCGCGTGCTGCGGGGACTGCAGGTGCGGCGCCTGGGGACGGGGGCGGCGCACGCGGGCGAGCCCTTCCCGTGGCGGTGGGCGCTCTGCCGTGCGCAGGGCTGGTCCTTCGCCCTCACGCTGCGCGAGGTTCGCGGCGGCCTCACTGCCGAGGGCAGCGTGGCCGCCCTGCCGCCGGGGGACGAGCTGGTGGTGCGGGGCGAGGCGAGCGCCGGGCGGCGCGGCCCCGCGGCGCTGGTGGCGGTGGAGATCAGCACCCCCTACCCCTTCGGCCTGTTCATCAAGAGCCGCGAGCTGGAGCTCGAGGACG
>VGRA01000325.1 GCA_016875515.1 Deltaproteobacteria bacterium
CACCTCGGTGAGAATCCACCAGCCCCCCGGCCGCCCGCCGCCCTGCCGGCCAAAGGACTGGCCGATAAGTCCACCCAGCTGGTTCTGGGCAAGGGAGTGGCCGCTGCTCGGCGCAGCCTTCTCCTCGGCAATGCCCGAGATCGTCTCGAGCCGGTGCTCCTCAGGAAGCGCGAGCACCTGCGCGCTGGTCAGACGACCTGGCTTGCGGCCGCTCTCCATCGAGGCCTGCCCTGGACGCTCAGGCGTCCACCGGCTCGCCCTGCACGGGCGCAGGCCCGGACGCTGCCGCCTTCGCCCCCGCCGCGGCGCGCCGCTTCTCCACCTGCGCGAACAGCCACATCCCCGCCACCATGGCCGCCACGAAGGTCAGCGCGTCCACCGTCCCGGTGGCGAGCGAGGTGAACGCCGGCCCCGGGCAATAGCCAGACAACCCCCAACCCATCCCGAACAACGCAGAGCCGGCGAGCAGCCGCGCATCCACCGCCGCCGCGGTCGGCAGGCTGAACGCGGGCTCCAGCACCGGCGCCCGGCGGCGCAGCACCAGGAGCCGGCTCAAACCGTGGACGCCGATGGCCCCGCCCATCACGAAGGCCAGCGCCGGCCGCCAGTCCCCCGTGAAGTCCAGGAAGCCCTGCACGTTCGCCGGGTCCGTCATCCCGGCCAGCCCCAGCCCCAGCGAGAACACCACCCCGGCCACCCCGGACGCGACCGCCGCCTTCACCGCGCACCGCCCAGGTGCCGCACCAGGAAGACCGTCCCCGCCCCCGTGGCCATGAAGGTGAGCGTGGCCGCCAGCGACCGCACCGAGCCGCGCGACAGCCCGCACACCCCGTGTCCGCTCGTGCAGCCATTGGCCATCCGCGTCCCGTAGCCCACCAGCAGCCCCGCCCCCACCAGCAGCACCGGTGAGCGGTACAGCCCCTCGCTCCCAAAGACGCCCGGCGCAAGAACCTTCAAGAGCAGCCCGCCTCCCACCATCCCCAGGACGAAGGCGAGCCGCCAGGGGCGCCCCTCCGCCCCGCCCACGAGCCCACCCGCAATCCCACTCACGCCCGCCACGCGGCCGTTGAAGAGGAGGAGAAACGTCGCGGCGAGGCCGATGAGGGCCCCTCCGCAAAGTGCCAACACGAAAGGATGCATGCGGCGAAGACTAGCAGCCCGGGCTCAGTGCCGCCGCTCCTCGGGCAGCCCCGTCTCCTCGGTGCCGATGATGCCGGCCGCCTCCTCGCCCTCCGCCTCGCGCCGCAACCGCCGCGAGTAGTCCCGCGCCAGGTCGATGTTCCCCACCCCGAAGGCAATGGCCGCCGCCACCGCCGCCGCCCCCACCAGCGCCGCGAAGGCGGTGTTGACGATGTTCGGCGCCACCCCCAGTTGGTCCAGCGCCATGAAGACCGACAGCGCTGCGATGGCAATCCGCACCCCGTTGGCCACCCAGCGGCTCGTCATCCCGGCCACCATGTCCGACAAGAAGCGGGCCACCGCCACGGCGATGCCCACGATGTGTGCCGCCACCAGCACCCGCGGCACGTAGGCGAGCACCTGGTTGATGCCCCGGGCGAGGGTGTCCAGCCGCAGCGCCTGCGCCGTCAGCGACAGCGTCACCAGCAACCCCAGCCCGAACACCGCCGTGCCCACGCTGGACGAGGCCGGCTTGCGCTCGGGGCTGACGGACGGGTGGAGCCGCTTGGCCACCATGGAGTTGAAGCGCGTCCGCTCGAGCCCCTTGCGCACCAGCGCCGAGATGCCCCGCGAGACCAGGTAGCCCACCGCGAAGATGAGGATGGCCGAGAGCAGGTTGGGCAGGAAGCCCGCCACCTGGCCCACGGCCGAGTAGAAGCAGTTGGTAAGCTGTTGCATGTCCGCCCCCGGGGAATGGTGTGTCGTCCGGGTTCGAACGTGGGAAGCGCCCCACTGCGCGGCAAGGTCAGCCGAAGTGCCACGCAGACAGGGGCACGCCTGCCAGGGTGCCGGACCAGCCGGGCACGCCGCGGTCCATCCCGGCGGCCCCCGCCACCACCATCAGCGGCAGCAGGTGGTCCTCGTACGGGTGGGCGAAGCGGGCAGACGGCGCCTCCGTCCACGCGCGCAGCCGCGCGTCTCGCGTCTTCACCTGTGCCGTGGTGGCCTCCGCCAACCACCCCTCGAAGGAGGCCGCCTGCTGCGCGGACCGCCGCCCGAACGCGCGCAGGTTGTGGAACGTCATGCCGCTGCCCACGATGAAGACGCCCTCGTCCCGCAGCGGCTGCAGCGCCCGCCCCAGCGCCAGGTGCTCGGCCGGGTCCAACCCCTTGCGGAGCGACAGCTGCACCGTGGGCAACACCGGCTCAGGCCACGTCAGCTTGAGCGGCACGAAGGTGCCGTGGTCGAACCCGCGCGTGGTGTTCTCCGCGCTCTGGAATCCGGCCTTGCCGAGCAGCTCGCGGACGCGGGCGGCCAGCGCCGGGCTGCCGGGGGCAGGCCAGGTGAGCCGGTACGAATCGGGTGGGAAGCCGTCGTAGTCGAAGTACAGCGGCGGGGCCGCACCGCTCATCACCGTGGGGACCGCCTCCTCCCAGTGCGCGGAGACGACCAGCAGCGCGCGGGGCGCCACCTTCGGCACGCTTCGGACCGAGCGGAGGTAGGCCGCAAGGCCGTCCAATTCCGCCTTGTCCCCGAGCCCCACCTCCACGAAGGGCCACGGCCCGCCCCCGTGCGGGAGGAACACCACCGGCATGCGCGGCGTCTCCACGCGGGGGGCGGCCGTGCCGGTGCAGGCGGAGGCGGCCGCCGCGGCAGCGGCGCCGGCGAGGAGGTCTCTGCGGGTGAGGCGGGACATGGCCGGATTGTGGGCCAGCTGCGGCGCGCTCGCCACGCGCAGGCGCGCACCACGCTGTTGCGGGGCGGTGGCGCGGCTTGCACGGTTGACAGCGAGACATCCGTTCTCGAAGCCTTGCGCCATGCCCCGCCCCCTCTCCCGCATGCCGCCCTGGAGCTACTTCGAAGGCCTCACGAAGGGCCTGAGCGCACGGCACCTCGTCACGCGCCCCCCGGGCGTCCGGGTGGCCGAGTCCATGGCGGCCGACCTTCCGCTGGACGAGGCCCTCCACAGGATCATCGCCCGGTTGGGGGACCTCGAGGTCATGGACGGGACACGGCGACTGGGCGTGGTCGGGCTGCCGGAGCTCCACGGGAAGGTGGTCCGCACCTACCTCCGCTCCGGCCTGGAGGGGCTGGAGCTCCTGCTGTCGGAGATTGTCCGCCTGTCCGGACGGCCTCCGGACGACTGGATGCCCTTCCTGCTTCCCGAACGGTGGGCCCAGCTGGAGAACGCGCTTCGGATGGCAGGCAGGCTCGCCCCAGACCCGGTGGACTGGCTCACCCTCCCGGACCTGCTCCGCGTGCTGCACGGCATCCAGCGGACGACGGGTTCCACCCATCCCTTCTTCGAGGAGGGCCTGGGCCCGGTGCGCGCCGCCCTGCTGAAACTCCACCCGCTCGTGACCGAGCCGGACCGTGCCCTGCGGACGCCCCACGAGGACTGGGAGACGCTGCTGCTGTGCATCCCGCGGCTGAAGCTGCTGGGCGCATATGCGCTCAAGTACGTGTCCGAGCTGGAGCACAAACGCGCCGCGTGACGGACGAGCGGCCGCCTACCGCCCGGTCGCCGCGGACACCGCGCCGCGCCGCACGCGCCAAGCGAGCAGGCCCACCGCCCCCAGCGCTGCGGCCGTCACCGGTGCGAGGACCCGCACGGGCACCACCTCGGACAGTTCCCGCACGGCAATGGCCGTCCCCAGGAGCACCAGGAACGCGGCGAACGCCTGCCGCAGCGCCTCCGCGGACAGCCCGCGCCCCAGCCGGGCCCCCGCGAGCGAGCCGGACACCGAGGCGGCCGCCATCCCTCCCGCGAGCCAGGGGTCCACGTGCGTCCCGGACCAGAGCGCCGCCCCCAACCCCGCCGCGCTGTTGAGGCTGATGACGAACAGGGAGGTGGCCACCGCCTCCGCCATGGCGAAGCCGCCCATGAGCGACAGCGCCGGCACCACCATGAAGCCGCCACCGGTGCCCAAAAGCCCCGTCAGCGTCCCCACCCCGAAGCCGGCGAGCAGGGCCCGCCCGGGGTGACGCTCGCGGGGCGGCCGTGCGGCGGCGCCCGACGCCCGCGGCCGCAGCATGGCCAGGGCCATGGCCACCATCAGGCCGGAGAGCAGCAGCAGCAGCAGCGTGGGCGGCACGTCCCGCCCCGCCCGCGCCCCCACCGCCGCCCCCGCCATCCCGG
>VGRA01000326.1 GCA_016875515.1 Deltaproteobacteria bacterium
TGGGAGCCCCACTCCAGCAGCGGGCGGTCGAACATCCGCGGGGACAGCGGCTTGGCAGTGGGCTTCATGCAGGCGCTGAACGGTGCGCACGGGCCGCCTGCCCCGCCACGGCCACCCCGGGTACGATGCCGCCGTCCGCCACCCCAAGAGGCCCCCCTCCCATGAAGCCGCTCGCCGCTGTCCTTCTGCTGCTGTCCGCGCTCTCCGGGTGCGAGTCCGCCGTGCGCTGCAGCACCCCGTGCGACTGCACGGAGAAGACCGCCCCGGTGAAGTGCCCCGGCGAGTGGACGTGCCAGGCCGGCACCTGCGCCTACGAGTGCCGCAGCCCGTGCACGGAGCTGCCCTACACCTGCGGCGCCAACCAGAGTTGCAACGGGAGCATCTGCTCGGACCGGCCGGCCAGCTGTCCGTGATCAGCAGCGGGGTTCAGCGCCGCGCGGGCGGCCCAGACAGCAGGAACTGCTGCCAGCTCATGCCCTGGACACCGGCCCGCCCAGCCACGGGCACCCAGGCGTCATCGCACAGGACGAGCGGCCGGAGCGCCGGGTGGCGGCAGACGAGCTCGACCAACCCCTTGAGGTCGCTCGGTTGGAACCGGCCCGTCTTTATCTCCACTGCCCACTGGCCCCAGCTCCCCTCGAAGATGCCGTCCACCTCCAGGGGCTCCTCCCGCCAGTAGGAGACCTTCTGCCCGCTGTTCCACGCGTGGGCCAGGCAGGCGTTCTCCACCCACGCCCCCCACCGCTTCGGGTCCACCTCGGGAGAAACCAGCCCGTTCGGGTCCACCACCGCGACGAGCGGGTTGTTCAGCGTGACCAACTTGGGAGGCGCGGCGCGGCGCCGGACGGCGTTGGGGGAGTACTTGGGCAGCGCAGCGACGAGGAACGCCTCCTCCAGCAGGGCGAGGCAGTGCGCCACGGTCTCCAGCGCCCCCGGGTCCTGCAGCTGTCCCTGGGTTGTTGCAGGGAGACCACCTGTGCAGGGGAAGCCGCCGCCACGGCAAACAGCTGCCGGAGCAGCGCCGGGCGCCGCACCGCCGCCAACGCCACGAGGTCCCGGCCAATGGCCGGCTCGAGGATGGAGTCCCTCACACAGGCAGTCCACCGGGGCACGTCCTTCCCGAGGGGAAGCGCGCCCGGATAGGACCCCATCCGGACGACCAGGCCGGCAGCCTCGTTGGGCGGCAGCTTGAATGCCCGCGAGACCGCTTCGGCAGACCAGTGGACCAGCGTGAGCCGCTCGTAACGGCCTGCCACGCTCTCGCGCGAGCCGGCCGCGAGGTGCAAAGCGGACGAACCGGTGGCCACGATGAGGACCGGGACCTTTCCCCGCCTGAACCCGTCCCAGGCACCTTTGAGGCGCGCGGCCCAGCCGTCGAGCAGGTGGGCCTCGTCGAGCAGGATGACGGCGCGCCCCTCCTCCACCGCGACCTCCTCCGCCCGCCCGAGCAGCCGCTCCCAGAAGCCGGGGAGCGCCGATTCCGGCGCGTCCGCGGCCGCGTAGACCGCCTGCAGCAACCGCTGCACCGCGGCCAGGTCAATCTCGTTGGCAATGTCGAAGATGCGGTAGCAGAGCAGCTCCGCCACCTCCAACGCCGGGATGGCCTCCGGCCTCACGGGGCGCCCGAAGGGGGGCTGGGCACCTGCAGCTCCGTCCGCACGCTCCACAGCTCCGGGAAGAACTGCAGGTCCAGCGCCTTGCGCAGGAAGGACACCCCGGAGCTGCCCCCCGTCCCCTGCCGCTCGCCGATGATGCGGTGCACCGTCTTCATGTGGCGGAAACGCCACAGGAGGAACCGCTGCTCCACGTCCACCAGCTTCTCGCACATCTCGTAGGCGTCCCAGTTGGACTCGGGCGCCTCGTAGATGCGCCGGAACACCGCCATCAGCCCGTCCGACTTCTCCCAAGCCTTCGTCACGTCCCGGTCCAGGAGCTCCGGCGGTACCGCGTGGCCGTGTCGGGCTAGGTACCGCACGAACTCGTCGTACAGGGACGTGGCCCCGAGAAGCCCCTCCAGCCACCCGTGGATGGTGGGGGTGGCCCGGTGGGGCAACAGCGCCGCGGCGTCCTTGTTCCCCAACAGGAACTCGATGGCCCGGTACTGGAAGGACTGGAAGCCGGAGCTGCGCCCCAGCGCCGCGCGGAACTGCAGGTACTCGGACGGCGTCATGGTCTCCAGCACCGCCCACTGGTCGAACAGCACCGTCTGGATGTGGGCCACGCGCGCAAAGCACTTGAAGGAGGGCTTCAGCTGGTCTGCCTGGACGAAGCGCCGGATGGCCTGCAGTTCGTGCACGAGCAGTTTCATCCACAGCTCGCTCGCCTGGTGCTGGATGATGAACAACAGCTCGTCGTGGTTGGGCGGGTTGCTGCGCGGGGACTGCGCGTCCAGCACCTTGTCCAGCTGCAGGTAGGCCCCGTACGTCTCCTGGCCGGCCAGGTCCACATGGATGGAGGACTCGAATTCGCGCTTGTTCATGGGCAGCTCCCGGGCCGTGCACCCTACCCGTTCACGCGCGGGCGCGTCAGGGCCGGCAGGGCGGCCCCCGTCCACCACTTGCCCATTGCGGGCCGCCCCTCCCCGCCGTAGGGAAGCCTCCTCCCACCGTGACGTTCCCCTCCTGGCTCCGCGCGCTCAACCACGCGCCCCTCCGCTGGTTCTTCGCCGGGCAGGCCGTGTCCGTGACGGGAACCTGGATGCAGTCGCTCGCCATGGGGTGGCTCGTGTACCGGGTGACGGGCAGCGCCCGGCTGCTGGGCACCGCGGCCTTCCTCTCCCAGGCCCCCGCCTTCTTCCTCGGCGCGTGGGGCGGCAGCTTGGCAGACCGGGTGGACCGGCGCCGCATGCTGCTGCTCACCCAGTGGGTATCCTGCCTGCAGGCGGTGGGGCTGGCCGCCGCCACCTTCGCGGACGCGGTGACGCCGGGGCTCTTGCTCGGCCTGGCGTTGGTGCTGGGGCTGGCCAACGCGTTTGAAATTCCAGCCCGCCACGCCCTGTTGTCTGACATTGCCGGGGCAGACACCCCCAACGCCGTGGCCATCAACTCCAGCGTGGTGAACGGCGCCCGCGTGGTGGGCCCCTCGCTGGGCGCCTACGTGGTGGCGCTGGCCGGCGAGCGCTGGTGCTTCGCTCTCAACGCGCTGTCCTACGCGGCTGTGCTGTGGGCGCTGTTCCACCTGCGGGCGCCGCCGCGCCCGGTGGCCCCCCCGCAGGGTGGGCTCGGCCACCTCCGGGACGGGGTGCGCCACGCCTTCGGCCACCCGCTCATCCGCGCCATGCTGTGGCTGGTGACGGCCACCTCCTTCTTCGCCCTGCCCTACGCCGCGCTCATGCCGGTGCTGGTGCGGGACGTGATGGGCGGGGACGCCACGCTCCTGGGACGGCTGCTCGCCACCGCGGGGGCGGGGTCGCTCCTGGCCGCCCTGCTGCTGCTGCGCAGCCGCGTGACGGGCATGGCCCGGCGCGTGGGACTGGGGGTGACCGTGCTGTCGGTGGGGTTGCTCGGTGCGGCCGCCTCCCGGCAGGTGGAGCTCACGCAGGGGGCGCTCTTCCTTGTGGGCTTCGGCTTCATCACCGCCATGGCCGGCACCGTGACGGCCCTGCAGGGGCTGGTTGCCCCCGGGTACCGGGGGCGCGTCATTGGCCTGTTCACCATGCTGTTTGCCGGCGTCACCCCGTTTGGCGCGCTGCTGATGGGGACGGCGGTGGAGCGCTGGCCGGTGCAGGGGGTGCTCGCCACAGGGGCCACGGTGGCGCTCCTGTCCAGCGCCGCCTTCCACGCGGCCCTGCCCGGACTGCGGCGGCGGACGCTGGAAGTACAACCGGGGCTGGCCGAGCTGCCCTGAACGCACAGGAGGCAGCCCCGCCGTGCCGCGGCAGGAGCTGCCCTCCGGTTTCAGCGGGTGCCGCGGAGAGACTCAGCCCTCGGCGGCGGCCGCGGCGGTCTCTTCCTTCTTCTCCTCGGCGGGCTTGCGGCCCGGCTTGCGGCCGGGACGGCCCGCCTTCCGGCCCGCCTTCGGGGCGCGCACCTCGCGGGCGGCCTTGGCCTCCTTCAGCGCCTTGCTGCCGGCCCGGCCGCGCGGCAGCACCACGTCCTCCACCGAGTTGGGGGCGGCGAAGTCCGTCCAGGTGGAGGGCAGGCGGTGGGTGCGGTACAGCATCCGCAGCTTCTGGTAGTGCGCAGCGCAGTACCCCTTGGTGCGCGAGGGGCGCTTGCAGCCGATGATGGCGCACGGCCGGTTGTTGGTGGCCGTCGG
>VGRA01000327.1 GCA_016875515.1 Deltaproteobacteria bacterium
GTGCGGGCGGCCGAGCGCGCCGCCCTGGACGTCTCCTACATCCACGACGCGGCCCGGTGGTACTACAGCCAGACCACCGCCTACACCTCCGGCGCCACCGGCCTCATCCCGGACACCTGGCCCGGCCAGTCCAGCTCCGGCACGTGCCTCCTCCCGCCGGGGGCGGACCCGTTCCCGCTGCTCGTCCAGAACGGCTTCCTCGCCTACCGCCAGCAGAACCCATGGGGCCTGCCCTACGAGGCGGTCACCGTGGACATCCCCGGGGGCGGCTGCATGTTCCAGGTGAACACGGAGGTCCCGGTGGAGGCGGGCGGCACGCTCGAGTCCCTGCTGCCCCAGGGCCGCTGCCGCAACAGCCCCGGCTGCTCCCCCTCCACCATCCCGGGCTATGTCCGCTGCTGCTCCTCCGTCACCCGGCCTGGCGTGGGCATGGCCACCTCCGGCTGCCCTCCCCCGAAGTCGCTGAAGTTCAACAGCAGCGGAGGTGTCACGTGCAACTGAGCGCACGCCGGACACGCGGCTTCACGCTGCTGGAGCTGGGCGTGGTGCTGGGGGTCAGCGCCGTCCTGGCGGCGGCGCTGCTGCCGGACATCGTGGAGGCGTCCCGCACCAAGATGGCCGAGCGTGCCGCCGAGCAGGTGGAGTCCATCCGGGACGCGGCCCGCGCCTACTTCGTGCAGTCCGCCGGCTCGGTGGGGGGCAGCATTCCCCCCAACACCTGGCCGGGCCAGCGCAGCTCGCTCTTGTGCAACCTCAACCCCAGCACCGATCCCATCTCCCTGCTGGTGGGCCAGGGGCTGCTTCCCGGGCGGCCGGACCACCCGTGGTCCAACGAGGGGAGCACCTACTCGGTGTCCCTCCGCACCCCCCCGCTCAACGGCGGCACGGGTTGCATTCTTCAGCTCACCACCGACATCCCGGTGGCGCTGGCGAACGGGTTCGTCAACGCGCTGCCCCAGTCAGGATGCAACAGCGGGTCAACCCCCAACTTCTGCCAGGTGACCGGCTCGCCCCCCGTGCCGGCCTTCCCCGTGCTGGACCCTTCCCGCTTCACCCGCTGCTGCGTGCTGGTGCCCAAGCCGGGGGTGGGCGTGGTCAACGGCTGCCCCTCGCCGAAGTCCCTCGTGACGGACCCGATCACCGGGAGCGTCTCATGCAACTGACCCACAGCCCGCGCGGCTTCACGCTGATGGAACTGGGGGTGGTCATTGCCATCACCGCCATCCTCTCCGCCGCCTTCCTGCCGGACTTCCTGGAGGCGGCCCGCACCCGGATGACGGAACGCGCGGTGGAGGACGTGGCGCTCATCCACGACGCGGCCACCTTCTTCTACGTGAAGCAGCTGGACCCCGTGTGGCCCGCCCAGGCCGGGGCCAGCTGCTCGCCCGCAGCGGACCCACTGCAGACGCTCTTCGCGGGGGGCTACTACGGACGCAGCGCCCCCACCAACCCCTGGGCGCGCCCGTACGTGGCCTCCCTGGAACAGCTGCCGGGCACGGTGGACGGGTGCCTGTTCAAGGTGTCCACCCTCATCCCGGACCAGCTGACCGGCTACTTCAGCGGCCGGGTGAAGCAGGGCGGCTGTGACCGGAGCATCTGTGGCACCACCCCCGCCGCGCTCAACACCCCGGCGTTGACCGCGGGCTTCACCCACTGCTGCGCCTTTGCCGCCCGCCCCAGCACCGGCGTGGTGGCCGGCTGCCTGCCGCCGAGGAAGCTCGTCTATGCTGCCGGACAGCTGCGCTGCCAGTAGGCTAGGCCCGGGGGGGCGCTCAGCGTGCCCTCTGCTCGCCGGTGTAGCGGCTGAGCAGCGCGCTCACCACGGACACCACCAGGCTGCCCCCCAGCGCGGACCAGAGGCCGTCCACGTCCAGCGAGTCCGTGAAGGCCGCGGTCAGCCCCAGCATGGCGGCGTTCACCACCCAGGTGAACAGCCCGAGCGTCATCACCACGGCCGGGAGGGACAGCAGCAGCACGAAGGGCTTGATGAGCGCGTTGACCAGCCCGAACACCAGCGCCACCGCGAGCATGCCGAAGAGCCCACCTCCCAGGTGGACGCCGTCAATGAGGAAGTCCGCGGCGAGCAGCGCCACGGCGTTCACGCCGAGCCGGAGGAGCAATCCCTTCATGGTGGGGATGCGGTTTAGCACCCCTTGCGTGCCCCCGCCCGGCGCCGTTACCTCTCAAGGGACCATGTGGCCCTTCAACCTGGACCGGAAACTCCGCCTGCCCACCCCCGCCGAGGCCCTGCCCGGGCGGGACGCCCCCATGCCCGTGGAAGACCGCCACGCCGTGCTGGGCACGAAGCTCCAGCCCCCCTTCCCGCCCGGGATGCAGCTGGCCATCTTCGGCCTGGGCTGCTTCTGGGGGGCGGAGAAGCGCTTCTGGAAGGTGCCCGGCGTCCACTCCACGCACGTGGGCTACGCGGCCGGCCTCACCCCGAACCCCACCTACCGGGAGGTGTGCACCGGGATGACCGGCCACAACGAGGTGGTCCGCGTGGTGTTCGACCCTGGGAAGGTCTCCTACGCGGAGCTGCTGCGCGTCTTCTGGGAGAGCCATGATCCCACCCAGGGCATGCGCCAGGGCAACGACGTGGGCACCCAGTACCGCTCCGGCATCTACACCGCGGACGCACGGCAGGAGGCCGAGGCGCGCGCCTCGCTCGCGGCCTACCAGCAGGCGCTCGCGGCAGCGGGTATGGGCGCCATCACCACGGAGGTGCAGCCTGCAGGAACGTTCTACTACGCCGAGGACTACCACCAGCAGTACCTGCACAAGAACCCGGACGGGTACTGCGGGCTGGGAGGGACCGGCGTCTCCTGCCCGGTGGGCACCGGGACGGCAGCTTCCTGAGCAACCCGGCGGCTACTTCGCCGCAGGGGCGGCCGCGGGGGCGAGCACCTCCGCCCGCGCCCGCGCCCAGGTGGCTACCGCGTCCGCATAGGAGAAGAGCAGCTCCCGCAGCGGCGCGTCCAGCCCGTTGAACGGGTCTACGCCCTTCTTGCCGTACGCGGCCAGCACCGCCGCGCGCTCCTCCGCGGAGGCCGGCACCTCGGCGCCAAAGGCCTTGCGGGACTCGTCCAGGATGCGGGCCATCTCCGGCGGGGCCTTCACGTCGGACAGCGCCTCTCGCAGCGCCGCGGGGTCATCCGCCCACGGGGAGGCGTAGAGGTCCTGCAGCCCGCCGCGGTTGAGGTGCAACCCCAGCTGCTCGGCCCGCAGGAAGGTGAGTTCATCTTTCGTCAGCGCCGCCGCCCCGCCCTTCTCGTGCTTCTCCGCGAGGCGGGTGAAGACGCCGTTCATCCAGCGGTCCTCCTCCTGGGCCAGGTACTCGCGCAGCGGCATGCCCGAGGGGCGCTGCACGGGGCGGGCGGGCACCACCTCCGGCGCGCGGGGGGGGGCCTTGGCCTCCTCGCCGCGCGGGCAACCGGAGAGCAGCCCGGCACAGGCAAGCAGGAGCAGCGGGGGCGAGCGGAGAGCCATGCGTAGGACGGGAGTATGGCCCCACGCCCCCCGCTTGCGCCACATTGCGCTCCCATGGCCCTCCTGCTCGCCTCCACCTCCCACGCCCGGCGCGCCCTGCTCTCCGCGCTTGGCGTCCCGTTCACCTGCGAGCCCCCGGGGGTGGACGAGCAGGTGCCGCCGGGCACCCCGCCGCGGGAGGCGGTGGCACAGCTGGCCGGGCGCAAGGCGCATGCCGTGGCCGCTCGCCACCCGCAGGACTGGGTGCTGGGCTCGGACCAGCTGCTGGACCTGGACGGGCGCGCGCTGGGCAAGCCCGCGGACCGCGCCGCCGCGGAGGCGCAGCTGCGCGCGCTGTCCGGGCGCACCCACCTGCTCCACACCGGGGTGTGCCTGGTGGGGCCCGGGGGACGGGCCGAGACGGCGGTGGAGACGGCGCGGCTGGCGCTCTACCCGCTCACCGACGCGGAGGTGCACGCCTACCTGGACACCGGCGAGTGGGAGGGGTGCGCGGGGGGCTACCGCGTGGAGGGGCGCGGGCAGGCCCTCTTCTCCGCGCTGGAGGGGGACCGCACCTGCGTGCAGGGGCTGCCCATGCTCCAGGTCGTCCGGCTGCTGAGACAGGCGGCCATTCCCTTGTTGGGAGGAACGCGCCCGGGCCACTAGAGCACGTCTCATAACCCTGTCTCCGGGCAAAGCCGTCGGAGCAGCAGGACGATGCAGCCGACGTGGACGAGGCCGAGGAAGTTCTCGGCCTTTCTTTCCCACCGAGTGGCCAGGGGGCGCCAG